>CAZKGY010000100.1:0-5946 GCA_964552305.1 uncultured Comamonadaceae bacterium | reverse complement strand
ATGCTTGGCACCTGCATCGCCGTGCTCGACGGCTACGCCCGCGCCTTGAATCATTCGTGGGCCACGGCCCGAGGAAGCCAGCCGAGCGAGGCCATGCAACGCGGCGCGTTGGTGCTGAATGCCGGCGGTGGGCTCGCCATTTTGTTGGTGTTTTCAGGCCAAATCAAGCCCTTGCTCGACTTGGCCACGACCTTGTCTTTCTTGGTCGCCCCTGTCATTGCGTACTGGAACTTGACGCTGGTCACCCGTCCCGATTTCGAGGGTCGACCCGGGCGAGGGTTGGTGGCGTGGGCGTGGGTGGGGCTGGCGTTCTTGACAGCCTTCAGCGTGCTCTACGCGTGGGTCATTTGGCTTGCCTGAGGCGGGCAACCTTGGCCATGACGTAGAGCATTTCCGTGCCGATTTGCAAGCAGCGCTCGTCGTACGTGGCGGCTTCCTGTTCTGTCCCGTCGCTGACCTTGGGATCCACGTAAGGCGTGGCAAAACGCGCCGCGGCGCCGTGCACCAGAGGGCAACCTTGGTCCGCTTCGCTGCACGTCATGACTGCCGCGAAGCCCTCCTGGGGATTGCGGCCGTCGCTGTACACCTTGCTGAAGCACAGCAAGGGTTCCTCCCCATCGGCGAAGGTCACCTCGTACGTGGGGTTGGCGGTTTCCGCGTCTTGGGCGGCAATGGCGAAACCTGCCCGCGTCAAGGCAGCAACTGTCCTTGGGTTGCATGCGGTGGCTTCGGTTCCCCCGCTCCAGCTCCGCACGCCCTCGACCCCATGGAAGGCTACCCCAGCGCTGGCCCAGGCTTGCGCCATGTGGGAACGGCGGCTGTTGTGCGTGCAGATGAACACCAAATCCGCGGCCTCCCTCGGGGCGATCCAAGCGGCGAGGTCGTCCAATTCGGCCCGGCGCTCAGGCTCGATGCTATGAGCCTTGGCGGCCAAGGATTGCATGGTTTGGGTCAGGGTTTCCAAGGAGTACGGTGTTTGGGCACCAACCCATGCAGGCATGGACAGCACCGAGGTGAAAAGAAGCATGCGAATGGACATGCCCCAAAGTTGGCGGAACAAGGCGTGCGCCCGTGTCAAGAAACTGTGAAGGTTTAGGGCAACCGTTGGGCGTGGTCCACCCGCACCTCGCCGAAGAGGTCGTCAAACCCGACAATGCGGCCTTTCAACGTCACCTGTCCGTCAAGCGAAGGCACCGATGTCCCTTCCTCCCATACGCAGACCACTCCGGGTTCCAGGATCACGCCGTCGGAGGTGGATTCGCGAACTTCACCGGTGACGCTGACCACCTTTTCTGACCACGCTCCATGGGTCGAGGCGTCGTTCGTTTGGAACCACGCCACCAAGGCTTCGGCCTCCCAGGAGCGCTCCACATCCGCACCAGCGTAGTCCTTGTGGGGCTTGTGGTACATCTGCAATGCGACCAAGCCTGCAACGAATGCCCCAAGCACCAATCCCCAAAGCCATGGACGCTTCTTCATCCTTCGAAGGCTGGAATGCGGAACGAAATCATGAGCTGGTCGTCGGTGGACGGGCTCGCGCCCTGCCACGATTGCAACCAGGTTTGGATGAACTCTTGCTGGTCTTCAGGAGGCATCGTGGCAAGCGTCAACACCAGCGTACGAAGGCCTTTCAGCTTCAACTTTTGGTCCTTGGGTCCGCCAAACTGGTCGGGTACCCCGTCCGAAAACATGAAGACTGAGTCACCCGGACGCACCTGCAACGTGGTCTCCACTAACGGCTGCTGCCGCCAATAGGCCCCACCGATTGAACGTGAGGTGCCCTTGAATTCCAGCAACTTGCCGTCGCGCACCAGCCACAAAGGCCGTTTGGCACCAGCGAATCGCACCTGGCGTTGCTTGTGGCTGTAGGCCAACACCGTCAAGTCCAACCCCATGCCGATGGCGCGCATCCGGTGCGTGTCGCCGTTCATCATCGCCGCACGGAACTTTTCATCCAAGCGGGTCAGCAGGTGGGCGGGCCCAGAAGCCTTGTTCATCGCTTGCCACAGCTTCTCGCGCGCCAGAACCGTCATCAAGGCAGCGCTCATGCCATGGCCCGTGCAGTCGCACACGGCGAGGTAGGCTTCGTGCTCGCGGTCGGCCACCCAAAGGAAGTCCCCACTGAGTTTGTCCATGGGCCGGTCGTACACCATGCACTCGGGAAACCGGCTGTCGAGCTGCTCCCGCGTCGGAGCCATCATCGACTGGATGGAACGGGCGTAGTCCATGTCCTCCTGGGACTGGCTGTACATCCGTTCAAATTCCGTTGCCTTGGAGGCGATGCTTGTTGACTCACTCACGAATTGCTGGGCTTCCTCACAGAAAGGTACGCATTTTGAATTTGGCCAAATCTTCCGACCTTGCTCGTATGATTCGATTTGCTCCTTCCCTTTTTGCTAGGTGCGTGGTGCCGTTTGGCCTCCTTGCAGCGTCCAACGGCGTGGCTGCAATCCAAAACGAAGACCGCACCGGCGCGCCGGGTTCCGCGAACCCTTGTTCGCAATGCCACAGTGGAGGAAGCGGCACGGTCGACGTGGACATCCAACTCGTGGATCCAGTCAGCAACTTGGCCGTCAACGAATACGTGCCGGGTGAGTCGTACGTCATGCGCATGGTGGTGACCAGCGACTTCGCGAACGAGTACGGGGCCCAAGGCACGGCCGTTTTGTCGGATGGCTCCAACGCCGGAGCCTTCAGCGATCCTTCGGGCAACACCCAACTGGAGTCCGTGGAAGGACGGCACATCGTCGAACTCAACAACTCAAGCACGGACAACGTGTTCGAAGCCACGTGGGTGGCCCCTGAGACGGGATCTGGCACCGTGTCGTTCTACATGAGCGGCGTGGGGGCTGACGGCACAGGGTCGTTCCAAAACGATGGATACGCCGGCACCAGCCTCGACATCGACGAAGCCATCGTCATTGGCGTCGCCGACGTTTCGAGCCAGGCTTGGAAGGCGCCGACGCGCGTGGCGAACCAATGGCAATTCGCCGCCCCTGCCTCTGGAGGGCTGGTCGTGACCGACCTCGCGGGACGGACGGTGCAGAGCATCCGCACCACCGAAGGTCAGACCCTGACCTGGGAATTCTCCGGCGTGCAGGTGGTTCACTTCCCGGCGCAGGATGGCGCCCACCGCACCTGGAAATTGGCGGGCTTCTGATGGACGCCGCCCCCAACGCAACGCCCGAGAAAACCATTTACACCCTTTCCCAGCTGGGACGCAGCTTGAAGCGAACGCTCGAGCAGGTCACGGCGGGCAAGGTCATGTGGTTTCGTGCGGAGATTGCCGAATTGAACCGGAGCGGTTCCGAGCATTTGTACCTCAGCCTCGTCGAGGAGCGAGAAGGCCGGCCCGTGGCCAAGATGAAGGCCTCGATTTGGCGCAACCAACTTCAACGCATCCGTGAGGAATTGGGAGAGGCCGCAGACCAAGTGCTTGCCGCAGGTTCGGAGATCGTCTTCAGTGGCCAGGTGACCTACCACGAGGTGTGGGGCTTGAATTTCATCATCGACGCCGTGGACCTCGACGCCATCTTGGGCGAGGCTGAGCGCCGCAAGCAGGCCACCATCGCCACCCTGAAAGCGGAAGGGGCCATGGAAACCAACCGGGCCCTTCCCCTCCCCTCGCTGACCCAGCGCATTGCACTCATCGGCTCCCCTGGCACGTCCGGGTTCCGCGATTTTGTGACGCACTTGCTTCGCAACGAATGGCGGCTGGCGTACGAGCTGGAGGTGTTTCCCGCGACCGTGCAGGGCAAGGATGCGCCGGCAACCGTCATCGATGCGCTGGGGCGCGCCGAGGCTTGGGGGCCGGACGCCATCGTGCTGGTGCGAGGCGGAGGCTCCTCCCTGGACCTCGATGCCTTCAACGACCTCGGGATGTGTCGGGCGATTGCCGCGTCGTCCCTGCCTGTGCTGACCGGTATTGGGCACGAGACGGACTTGAGCGTGGCGGACATGGTGGCGCATGCGGCGTTCAAGACACCGACGGCCGTGGCCGATTTTTTGGTCGACAAGCACCTCAAACAATGGGGCTGGCTGGCCGACTGGGCCCACGGCATGCGCAGCCTTGTGACGCACCAAATGGGCGCGCAACGAACCACCTTGGCACGACACTCCCAAACGCTGCAGATTCAACCCCAGCAACACCTGCGTTTGGCCTCCACCTCCCTGGACCACATGCGCGAGCAAATCCAACAGCGTTGGGTGCAATGGATGGAGCGACACACGCAGCAACTCGCACGCATGGAAGCGTCTGTTCAAGCCATGAGTCCCGAAGCCACCCTGCAAAGGGGCTTCTCTGTGGTCCGAGCCGGAGACCGTGTCATCAAGCATGCGAGCGACTTGAATCCTGGCGACGAACTCACCATTCAACTTCACCAAGGCCGTGTGCGGGCCACCACCCTTGAATCCACGTCATGAGCAACCAAGACTCCACCCCCTCCTACGACGAAGCCGTTCAGGAACTTCAAACGATCATGAACCGGATGCAAACCGGGGACATGGGCATCGACGAATTGGCCGGCAGCGTGCGTCGCGCCAGCGAATTGCTCGCGTTTTGCCAAAACCGTCTGCAACAAACAGAGGCCGAGGTTCAAGCAGCGCTCGAACGACTCGGCCTCGAAGAAGACGCGGGCTGAATCAGTTGCCCTTCAGCTTGTCCAAAATTTCGTTGGCGCCTTGGGCACCATCCAGTCCTTGGGCAGTCTGCTGTTCACTTTCAAGCTTGGATTGAACGATCACCTTGATGCTTGACATCAAGTCGGTCAACGCGCGGAAATCCTCGCATGTGCCCATGGCACGGGCGTAGGCGCGATCCACGTTCGCGTCGCCTGTTGGCTTCATGCATGGAAGCATTTGGTTGGCCACGGCAATGTTCACTTCCGAGGCGCTCATGACGTCGTCAGCGGCAGCGCTCTCCAACGTTTCGAGGAGTCCTTGCATCGCTTCGATGTTTTCGTCCACGCATGCGCACGGCTCGCCGCGTTGTTCGATCGCAGTGGCCGTGTAGTCGTCCGCCGCAGGCGCTTCAGCCGGGGTTTCCTTGGGTGCTTCTGCGCCACAGCTCGCCAACAAGGCGACCGCGAGGGCCATGGAAGCGTTTCGCAAGGAAGAAATGGGGTTGTTCATGGGGGTGGTTTTGGGTGTTTGCAAATGGGGGTTACTGCTCGGCTTCCACTTCGACTTCCACAAATTCTTCGCCGCCGCGCACGTCTTTGGTGATTCGAATCCGCTTGCCAGGCATGGTCAAAAGGGTGTCTCCGTCGAAGTCCTCGTCGGCAAGCACCATGACTTCCATGTCCGTCATGCCGTGCATTTCATAGCCCTCGGCATGGGCCTTGCAGCCATGCCCTTCGCCTCGGCATTCGATGCGTCCGTGTTTGCCGTGGTGTCCGCGAGGATGCGAAGTCACCCGGCCCAGGATGAACCCGAGCAGCAAGAAAACCGCGCAGAACAAGATGGTGGTTGTGTTTTTGGAATCCATGGTTGTTAGGGTTTGGTCCAAAACAAAAATGCAGCGCCCTACGACGCTGCATCTTTGACGGCACACAAAGTTGCCACCGTTTCATTGTTCACTCAGCCCTTCACTCTGGGCAATTGCTGTCGAACAAGGAAAGGACTTCCAACAAATCGACGTTGTTCACTTCCGCGTCCTGGTTCAAGTCGTAGGGACCTGTCCACGCCCGGTCGTAGGCAGTCAAGAACAGCATGAAGTCACGCACTTCCACGACACCGTTCCCGTTGAAGTCTCCGGGGCAGTCCCCGTCAGGCAAGAAGCCTTCTCCCCCAAACTCTTCGGCCCACTGCGGGAACACAATCGTCTCGGCGTAGTGAAAGGCATTGATTCCGACCTGCTTGCCGATGCGGCGGCCAGGTGCGTCGTCGATCGGCGGGTGGATGCCTCCCCACATGCGGCTGAGGGCGCTTTCGTTTGAGGCATCCATG
>CAZKGY010000099.1:0-6022 GCA_964552305.1 uncultured Comamonadaceae bacterium | reverse complement strand
TCGCCACAAGACGTTCACGCTTGCGCTCGCGGGCTTTCATGGATTCTTTCGCCATGGCTTAGTTCTTTTTGAATGGGAAACCGAACGCCTCGAGAAGGGCTTTCGCCTCTTCGTCCGTCTTGGCGGAGGTGACAATGGTGATGTCCATCCCGTTGATGTTCTTCACCTTGTCGAGGTCGATCTCTGGGTAGATGATTTGCTCTTTGATGCCAAACGTGAAGTTTCCACGTCCGTCGAAGCCTTTGGCCTTGACGCCTTGGAAGTCACGCGTACGTGGCAACGACACCGCAATCAAGCGGTCGAGGAACTCGTACATGCGCTCACGGCGGAGCGTCACGCGTGCACCAATGGGCATGCCCTTCCTCAACTTGAAGTTCGACACGTCTTTGGTCGAGAGGGTCGGCACCGCCTTTTGGCCGGCGATGGTCGTCATCTCTTCCACCGCAGTGTCAACCATCTTGCGGTCGGCCACGGCCTTGCCCAACCCTTGGTTGAGGCAAATCTTTTCAATGCGCGGCACCTGCATGGAGGACTTGTACTCGAACTGCTTCATCAAAGCAGGAGAGATTTCGTCCGCGTATTGCGTTTGGAGTCTAGGAATGTAGCTCATCACTTCAGGTCCTCGTTGGTTTTCTTGGAAAAACGAACCAGCTTGCCGTCGTCACCACGACGACGTCCCACGCGGGTAGCGTTGCCTGCACCGTCCACCACCATCACGTTGCTGATGTGAATGCCTGCTTCTGCAGTGGTCACACCACCCTGTGGGTTGGTTGGGCTCGGCTTGACGTGCTTGGTGACGACGTTCACGCCTTCCACCACCACGCGGTCTTTGTTGCGATCAACGGCCAACACGGTCCCCTCTTTCCCGCGGTTTCCGCCGGAAATGACTTTGACTGTGTCGCCCTTCTTGACTTTGAATCTCTTGAACATGTCGTGGGGATTACAGCACTTCGGGTGCGAGTGAGACAATTTTCATGAAGTCCTTCTCACGCAACTCGCGTGCCACAGGACCGAAGATGCGGGTGCCGCGCATGTCGCTGTTCGCGTTCAACAACACCACGGCGTTGTCGTCAAAACGGATGTACGAGCCGTCGGGACGGCGCACTTCCTTTTTGGTGCGAACCACAACCGCCTTGGACACCGTGCCTTTCTTCACGTTGCCGTTGGGCGTCGCGCTCTTCACGGTCACGACCACTTTGTCGCCAACCGAAGCGTAACGCCGCTTGGTCCCACCCAACACGCGGATGCAAAGGGCTTCCCTCGCACCGCTGTTGTCAGCGACCTTCATACGGGATTCTTGCTGGATCATCGTTCTATCTTTTTCTCTTTCCCTGGATTACTTCGCGCGCTCCACGACTTCCACCAAACGCCAGCACTTGCGCTTGCTCATTGGGCGGGTTTCCATGATGCGTACGGTGTCCCCGATGTTGCAAGTCTGCTCTTCATCGTGGGCCACAAATTTTTTGGTGCGCTTGACAAACTTCCCGTACATGGGGTGCTTCTCCTTGCGCTCCACAGAAACCACAATGCTTTTGTCCATCTTGTTGGACGTCACAATGCCGATTCTCTCCTTGCGGAGGTTGCGTGTCGTTGCTTCAGTGCTCATGGTTTCTATCAGTTGGCTTGTTTGCGAGCGCTTTGCTCGGTCAAAAGACGGGCGATGTCGCGCCTTTTTTCGGACAACGCTTTGGGTGATTCCAATCCCGCAATGGTATGATTGAACCGGAGTTTGGCCAGGGCATCGCGCTCGAGGTCGATGCGCTCCTGCAGGTCCTTGTCGGACAACTGGCGGATTTCATTCATTGCAATCATGATCCTGCGTAATCTGGGCGGGTGACAAACTTGCACTTGACGGGAAGCTTTTGGGCTCCCAAACGCAGTGCCTCTTGGGCTGTCTCCATGGGGACACCATCCACTTCAAACATGATGCGACCGGGGCGCACGGGAGCAACCCAGTGGCTGGGAGCACCTTTACCCTTACCCATACGAACCTCAGCAGGCTTCGACGTGATGGGCTTGTCCGGGAAAATGCGAATCCACACATTTCCCTCACGCTTCATGTAACGGTTGATGGCAATACGTGCCGCCTCAATCTGACGGGAAGTGATGAAACCCACTTCCAACGTCTTGATGGCAAACGATCCGTAAGCCACGGTGCTTCCGCGATAGGCGAGGCCGCGAACACGGCCTTTCTGCATTTTGCGGAACTTGGTACGTTTTGGCTGTAGCATAACTCTTCAGCTTGAAGTCAATTAAGAACGGGGTGCCCGACGACGGCCAGGCGCACCGCCACGACGGTCGCCGCGGTCCTTCTTTTGTGGTGGAACAGGTGACAAGTCGCGCTTGCCGTAAACTTCCCCACGGCAAATCCAGCACTTGATGCCGATTCGTCCGTAGGTGGTGTGCGCCTCCACCAACGCGTAGTCGATGTCTGCGCGGAACGTGTGCAGAGGAATGCGTCCCTCCTTGTAGCTCTCGCTGCGTGCGATTTCCGCACCGTTCACACGTCCTGCAATGTTGATCTTGATGCCCTCGGCACCCAAGCGCATGGTTCCTGCGATGGCCATCTTGATGGCACGGCGGTGGCTGATACGTGCCTCGATTTGACGGGCAACGCTTTCTGCCACCAAGCGGGCGTCAAGCTCGGGACGCTTGATTTCAAAGATGTTGATCTGAACGTCTTTGCCGGTCAACTTCTTCAACTCCTCGCGGAGCTTGTCCACCTCTGAGCCGCCCTTGCCGATGATGACGCCTGGACGGGCCGACTTGATGGTCACCGTCACCAACTTGAGCGTGCGCTCAATGATGATGTTGGATACGCTTGCCTTGCGCAAACGAGCCATCAAGTAATTGCGGATCTTGTCGTCTTCGACGAGTTTGTCCGTGTAGTCTTTTCCGCCATACCAATTTGAGTCCCATCCGCGGATGAAACCGAGTCGATTGCCGATTGGATTCGTCTTCTGTCCCATGATTAGTTCTTGGCGCTGTCTACAATGATGGTCACGTGGTTGCTGCGCTTGCGGATGCGGTGCGCACGGCCTTGAGGGGCTGGCTGCAAACGCTTCAACATGCGGGCGCTGTCCACTTTGATTTCACGAACGATGAGGTTCGCTTCTTCGGGGCGTTGGCCTTCGTTCTTGGCTTCCCAGTTCGCAATGGCGGAGAGCAAGAGCTTTTCCAGACGGTTGCTGGCTTCACGTGCGCTAAAACGCAACACGTTCAAGGCTTCAAACACATCCTTGCCACGGACCGTGTCCGCAACGAGGCGCATCTTGCGAGGCGAGGTTGGGCAGTTCTTCAAGCTGGCAATGGCGGTGCTCTTCAGCCCCTCCTTGCGTGCTTCTGCTGCGATTCTTTTACGTGCTCCCATGACTCAGCGCTTCTTGTCTTTTTTGTCAGCGTGACCACGGAAGGTGCGCGTTGGAGAAAACTCTCCAAGCTTGTGACCAACCATGTTTTCCGTCACGAATACTGGAATGAATTGACGTCCGTTGTGCACGGCGATCGTCAAACCCACAAAGTCTGGGGTGATCGTGCTTGCGCGAGACCACGTCTTGATGACAGACTTCTTGCCAGAGGCTTGCATCGCTTCAACGCGTTGGGCAAGCTTGTAGTGGATGAAAGGGGGTTTTTTCAGTGAACGAGCCATGTCTTACTTCTTCCGACGTTCAATAATGTTCTTCGTAGAGGCCTTGCGCTTGTTGCGCGTCTTGTAGCCCTTGGCTGGGATGCCGTTGCGTGAGCGAGGGTGACCCCCTGAGGAGCGTCCCTCACCACCACCCATCGGGTGATCGACTGGGTTCATGACCACACCACGTACGCGAGGACGACGCCCCAACCAACGGCTGCGACCTGCCTTGCCGCTCACCTGGAGGTTGTGCTCGCTGTTTCCAACGGCTCCAATCACTGCCAAGCAAGTCACGAGGATTTGACGGGTTTCGCCACTCGGCAACTTCAGCACGGCGTACTTGCCATCACGGGCAGCCAACTGGGCGTACGACCCGGCGCTACGCGCAATGTTTGCGCCTCGGCCAGGGTGCAGCTCGATGTTGTGCACGATGGTACCCAATGGGATGTCCGACAGGTACATCGCGTGTCCCACTTCAGGAATTGCGTTCTTGCCGCTGTTGATGGTCATCCCTGGCTTGAGGCCTTGGGGTGCAATGATGTAACGCTTTTCGCCATCCTTGTACTCAACCAAGCAGATGTTGCTTGAGCGGTTTGGATCGTACTCAACGGTCAGCACGGTTGCCTCCATGTGCTTGTTGCGCTTGAAGTCAATCACGCGGTAACGACGCTTGTGACCACCACCACGGTAGCGCATGGTCATCTTGCCATCGGCGTTGCGACCACCAGACTTCTTGATGGGCTCAAGAAGTGGCTTGTGAGGCTTGTCCGTGGTGATCTCCTCAAACTTGGAGAGCACCTTGTGGCGCATGCCTGGTGTAATCGGGTTGAATTTCCTCAGTGCCATGGCTTAGATGTTGTCGTAGAAGTCAATGGTTTGTCCTTCGGCAAGGCTGACAATGGCCTTCTTGTAGCCATTGGTGCGACCGCGCACAACACCAGTCTTGGTGTAACGCTGACGAGCCTTTCCGTCCACGCGAAGCGTACGGACCGAAGTCACGGTCACGCCGTAGGCGCTTTCGACCGACTTCTTGATTTCGATTTTGTTTGCACCGTCAGAGACCACAAAGCCGTAACTGTTGTTGCGCTCCGTGTCCGCAGACATCTTTTCGGTGATCAGGGGCTTGATGAGAATGTTCGACATGGCCTTCTTATTTCAGCATCCCTTCAATGACCTCGTGGGCGTTGTCCACGAAGACCAAGTTGGAACAGTTCATGATGTCGTACGTGCTCAAGTCCGAAGCAACCATCACGCGGTGCTTGGGCAGGTTGCGCGCGCTGCGGTAGATGGCGTCGTTGGCGGCAGGAATGACCGTCAAGGTCTTCTTTCCGTCGAGCTTCAAGCCCTGGAGCACTGCCAAGAAGTCCTTGGTCTTGGGCGCATCCATGGACAAGCTGTCCACCACAGTGATGCCTTCTCCTTTCGCCTTGTAGCTCAGGGCGCTCTTGCGGGCAAGCTTCTTCAACTTTCCGTTCAGCTTCTGGGTGTAGTCGCGAGGCTCTGGACCAAACACCGTACCTCCTCCACGGAAGAGCGGGTTCTTGATGCTGCCTGCACGGGCCGTACCCGTACCCTTCTGCTTCTTGATTTTGCGGGTCGAGCCGGACACCACTCCGCGGTGGAGCGTGTCGTGGGTTCCTTGACGCTGGGCCGCCAAGTAACGCTTCACGTCCAAGTAAATGGCGTGATCGTTGGGCTCAATGCCAAACACCGCATCATCCAAATCCACGGACTTCTTCGTCTTGGATCCTTTGCTGCTGTATACGTCGAGTTTCATTATGCTTCAGGCTTTCGGATGATCACTGTAGAACCTTTGTGGCCGGGAACAGCGCCCTTGACCACCAACAAGCCTTCTTCAGGCATGACCTTCAACACCTCGAGGTTTTCGATGGTCACACGCTGGTTGCCCATCTGGCCAGCCATGCGCATGCCTTTGAAAACGCGTGCAGGCGTCGAAGCCGCACCGATGGAACCAGGGGCGCGCAGGCGGTTGTGCTGGCCGTGCGTTGCTTGGCCGACACCTCCAAATCCGTGGCGCTTCACCACGCCTTGGAAACCCTTACCCTTGGACTTTCCAACGACAGACACGAATTCGCCTTCTGCGAATACGTCGTCCACCTTCACGGTGTCTCCAGGTTGAAGTTCTTGTTCAAACGCTTGGAATTCCACAAGCTTTCGCTTGGGCTCCACGCCAGCACGCTTGAAGTGGCCTTGCATGGCCTTCGAAGTGTGCTTTTCAGAACGCTCGCCGTAACCGAGTTGAACGGCTTCGTAGCCGTCCCGCTCGAGGGTACGTACTTGCGTCACTACGCAAGGACCAACTTCCAATACTGTGCATGGGAGATTCTTCCCAGCGGCACTGTAGATGCTGGTCATGCCTACTTTTTTCCCTAT
>CAZKGY010000098.1:0-6027 GCA_964552305.1 uncultured Comamonadaceae bacterium | reverse complement strand
AGACATGCCTGCGAAAGACAACAGGCCCAAGGCTTGCGCCAATTGATTCAAGAACGAGCCGCGATCCACGAATGCCCCTCCTTGCCCACCGGCGCCCCACTTGGACCACAACCACATGCCGCCAGCACGGAGTTCATCAACCAACTGAACCCCGCTGACAAACAGCTTGGGCAGCGTCAAGGCGAACGTCACCGATATGATGGTGCGCAAGAGCACGGGATGGGTCCCACGCCACGTAGGCCACATGAAAAATGCCGCGAGGAAGGCAAGCCAAACCACCACGTGCACGCTCCACCACACCATCCTGGCTGAGCCCCACCATTCGTGGTGGGCGTAGGATTTGGAGAGGGCTCGGAACGTCAGTGTCTCGAGAATCCCGAAGACGAGGATCAGAAACGAAAGGGCGATGAGAATGCGTACAACCATGGCGTGTCAAGCGGTTGGCAAAAGTACCCCAAGCCACGGGCAATTGTTCACCTTCCGTCGCAGCAATCTCCTGCTCACATGGGCCCAACCCATCCAATGCGACCTGCATCGTTCAGTGACGCCTCAAGGGCCGAGGCATCTCGTGCCTCCGGCAATTGCCAAAGGCGCCCCTCCGAAAGGCACCACAACACCACGTCCACTTGCGATATCGATTGCAGCCACTGGTTCAATCCATGGATGTCGTGCGTCGCCACCAGCGCGTGGCCTCTCCCTTCCACGTGCTGCCCCACCAACGACCAAACCTTCTTGGTGGTGACGTAATCCATGAATGCCGTGGGTTCATCCAACAACAGCCAGTTGTTCGACTGCAGCATCGCTCGGGCCACCATGACTTGTTGGGCCTGCCCGTCGCTCAACCCTGACAAGCGCCGGTCTAGCATGCCGACCAAAGAAGGAAGCCACGTGCATGCGAGGTCGGGGTCGCCAGACAGGCTGAGCACTTCGCGAACGGTCAAACCGACGTGACGGGGAGGCATCGCCGTGGCAAGGCTCATCGCTGCGGTCCCACCGCTTGTCCCCCTCACGCCCTGCCATGCACGTCCATCCAGCGTCATTGTCCCTTCCTCCCATGCATGCAAGCCGAGCATCGCCCGCAACAGGGTGGATTTGCCCGACCCGTTGGGGCCAAACAACACGTGGAGGCATCGCGGTCGAAGTTCCCAGCGCGTCACCTCAAGAAGCGACACTCCTCCCGGGTAGCCCAACCGGCCACCGTGCATCACCAAGGCGCCGTTTGGTTCGTTCATGACCAATCCACGTTTCGTTTCCACATCACGGCCAACACCACAGGCGCACCCATCATCGCCAACACGGCGTTCAATGGAACGCGTTCCACCCAGCTCACGGCCTCGGTCGCGCGAACAAACAGGTCTCCCGACAGCGCCAGCAACATGCCTGCGGCGAGCATCCCCCACATCATGACCCCATGGCTGCGTGCGGGCATCAAAAAGCGGTAGACGTGAGGCGTGGCCAATCCCAAAAAGGCAACGGGACCGCAAACCGAGGTCACCCAACCAACCGCCAGGCCAGAAAGCACGAGCATTTCCATGTCGAATTGACGGCGGGGAATCCCCATCGTCGAGGCAAGGTCTGTTCCCAAGGTCCACGCATCCAACCAACGGGCCCGCCACCGCAACCAAATCCCAAACACCCCTGCCACCCCGAGCATGGCCAACGATTGCCAGAGGGGTGCGCGACCAAACGTTCCCATCCCCCAAAACACAAACGTCTGCAAGGCCTCGGAACTGGCCGATGCCTGCAAAAACGTGACGGCTGCTCCCACCACGTAGCTCAGCATCAACCCGAACACCAGCGTGGTCACAGGTGAGGCGAATCTCCGCAAGGCCATCCCCACCAGTGCCAAAGCCCCAAAGCATCCGAGCGACGCGGAAATCCATGTAGGAACCCCCCATCCCAGCAACACGGCAAGCGCAACCCCAAGGGATCCCCCCGAGGTCACTCCCAACACCCCTGGTCCTGCCAAAGGGTTGTGAAACCACGTCTGCATCAACATGCCCAACCACGCCAACAACCCTCCAGCTGCGATGGCCACAAGCATCCGGGGAACACGCACGTCCCACACAACAGTTTGAGCCAATTGGGAACTCCCTTTGCCCGACAAGGCCTTCCACACCTCAAGCATGGACAAGGGCAGTTCTCCCCAAACCAAATGAATCACCATCAGGGCCAGGACTACGAACCACAGCAAGACGTGTCCAAAGTTGTTCATGGCGTCAAGCGTTGAATCAAGCCATTGGGGCCTTCGTCTGCCCCTTGAATCATGGCTGCAAGGTCTTCGAGCATCCAATCAGGATTCACCACCAACGCCCCAAAGTAGTCTGCCTTGGCCGTGTTGCAGACCCAAACATCGTCGACTCCGTCAAACGCGTGCCGATGCCTCGGATCTTCTGCAAGCAAGTCATCCATCCCGTATCCCTGTTCTCCATAGGCCACCACAACCCACGCGTGGGCGCTGTCTGCCAGCGAAAGCATCCGCTCCAATCCCACCTCCACGTTGTCGTCGGAGCCGTTTCCTTCCAACAGATACGTGCCTCCAGCATCTTCGATCCACTGGGCCACGAAACTTCCGTCGCCTGGTGCATGCCACACCCCATCCGCGATGCTTCCCGTGAACATGCGGAATGGCTGGGCGGGGTTCACCCTTGCGTCATGGTACCTATGGGAAAGTGCCTCGAATGCCGAATCTGCCCCAAGCGACCGATTCGTCATCCATCCAAACGCGCGCATCCACTCAGCCCTTCCCAGCGGATGAGGCTCCAAATGTTCCATCACTTCCACGGTCGCTTGACCCCATTGTTCAGGGACGTCGGCGTGAGGCATCGTCGACACCCATCCGGGAGCAGCAGCAATCAGGAGTTCCGCATCCATCAACGGCTCGCCGGACAAATTCAACGCGTCACCCCGAGTCACCAAAGACAAGGCCGTGGTGTCTCTCAAGTATTGAATGGAATTGCCTCCCACCCATGAATCCCAACCTGAACCGGCGGCCAGCAAATGCACGTGGGTGGTGCTTGTGGTGGCGACGCCGTCCGTGGGACGAATGCGCGTGACTGCCGCGTCCACCAAATCCAGTGGCACGGAAGCATCGTCCTTGACCACGATTTGCATCGCCTTGCCTGTACGCGGGTGGCGGGTCACCAGGACCTCCTCTCCGTGGGAATTCTCCCACCATTCAAATCCATGGGCGACATGAGGTTTTCGCACCGTCCACGCCAACGGAGCCACTTGCAGTTCGTCCCCATTGCCTTCTCCGCACGAAGAGGAAACGATGCATGCAAAAACCGGGACCAGCCAAGCAAAAAGCGGGGAATGACCAAACCGGCGCATGCTCAAAGGTAGTGACGTAACTTCGGGTCATGGCGAGCGACAAAGCCCTGAACCAAAACCTTCATGAAGATCGCATGCGGATGCGTGTGGCAGACTTGGAACGTCTGTTGACCAAAATCAAGCAAGGAGGCGGCGCCAAGCGAATCGAAAAGGAACATGGCAAAGGCAAGCTGACGGCCCGAGAGCGACTGAACAAGCTATTCGACCCCGGTTGCGAACGGCTGGAAATCGGTGCATTGGCGGGCCACGACATGTACGCCGAGCAAGGAGGCTGTCCTGCCGGGGGAGTTGTGGTTGAAATCGGACGCATCCATGGGAACCCGTGCATCGCGGTCGCCAACGATGCCACCGTCAAGGCCGGGGCTTGGTTTCCAATCACGGGGAAGAAAAACCTCCGTGCCCAGGAAATCGCCTTGGAAAACAAGTTGCCAATCGTCTATTTGGTCGACAGCGCCGGAGTCTATCTGCCCATGCAGGACGAAATCTTCCCGGACAAAGAGCACTTTGGGCGAATGTTTCGGAACAATGCCAGGCTTTCCTCGGAAGGCATTCCACAAATCGCGGCAGTCATGGGAAGCTGCGTTGCGGGAGGCGCCTACTTGCCCATCATGAGCGACGAAAGCATCATCGTGGAAGGAACGGGGTCCATCTTCCTTGCAGGCAGCTACCTCGTGAAGGCTGCCATCGGCGAGTCCATCGACAACGAAACGCTGGGCGGCGCGGCCACCCACGACGAAATCAGCGGCGTGACCGACTACCGATGCAACAACGACGAAGAAGCGCTTTCCCTCATCCGTGAGTTGGCTTCGCATTGGGGGCAATCCCCTGCAACTGCAGGATTCCAACGATCGCCCTCGCTTTCACCCACAGGTCCATCCTTGAGTGCCGTCGTTCCCGACAGCCGAACCGAGCCCTACGACAGCCACGAATTGATTGCAGCGTTGGTTGACGAGGGAAGCTTCACCGAATACAAGAAAGGGTACGGAAAAACCATCGTTTGCGGGTATGCTCGGATTGATGGCTGGAGCGTCGGCGTCGTCGCCAACCAGCGAAAACTGGTCAAGAGCAAAACCCAGGGACTTCAATTTGGAGGGGTCATTTACTCAGATTCGGCAGACAAGGCCGCACGGTTTGTCATGACCTGCAACCAACGAAACGTCCCTCTCGTCTTTTTGCAGGATGTCACCGGATTCATGGTCGGCTCGCGGTCGGAGCATGGAGGCATCATCAAGGATGGCGCCAAGCTCGTCAATGCCGTGGCAAACAGCGTGGTCCCCAAATTCACTGTCATCGTCGGCAACAGCTACGGGGCGGGCAACTACGCGATGTGCGGGAAGGCGTACGATCCACGCCTCATCGTCGCCTGGCCCACCGCGCGCATTGCCGTGATGGGGGGCGAACAAGCAGCCAAGGTCCTTTTGCAAATTGAAAAAGCGTCCCACCGCAAACTTGGCAACGACCTCAGTCCTGACGAAGAACAAGCCCTGTTGGACTCCATCACGACTGCGTACGACAAACAAACCGATCCGCTGTACGCCGCAGCCCGTCTGTGGGTGGACGCCATCATTGACCCCAACCACACAAGGCAATGGATTGCCATGGGCATCGAAGCCGCCAATGCGGCCCCTGCGAAGGAGGCCTTCCGGCCCGGTGTCATGCAAACTTGAACACCCATGAGAATCCTTCTCTTTCTCTCCAGCTTCGTGCTGACGTTGTTTGGAAATGCCCAGACCAAGGCCATGCTCAAGGCGTGGAAAGACGCCCCTAGGGCTTATGCGTTGTACGACTCGGAAGGCATTCCCTCGTCTTGGGATGACATGGTCGACCGTGCCTTGCAATCCGACGTGGTGTGCTTTGGGGAATTGCACGACGACGCCACCATGCATTGGCTTCAACTGGAACTGGTGTCAGCCTTGATCGCGCAAGGAGCCAGGCCGGTGTTGGGCGCAGAAATGCTGGAAGCAGACGATCAGCTTGTCCTGGACGAATACCTCCAAGGCATCGTGAACGAGGACAAACTGAAGGCCGCCGCCAACCTTTGGCCCAACCACGCCACTGACTACCAGCCCCTGGTCGACCTGGCCCAACGTGAGGGACTGTCTTTCGTCGCCACCAACGTCCCCAGGCGCTATGCGTCGTTCGTGTATCGGGAAGGGCTTGGGGCCCTCGATTCGTTGAGCGATGAAGCCAAGCGGTTCCTTCCCCCTCTGCCTGTCCCGTTCAACATTGACTTGCCTGGCTACCAAGCCATGCTCGCCATGGGAGGTGGACACGGCGGCGAGACCCTGCCCATGGCCCAAGCGATCAAAGACGCAACCATGGCGCATTTCATCATGGAGAACTTGCCGGAACCAGGCCAAGGGCCCTTCGTGCATTTCAATGGGGCATACCACAGCCATAACCAAGAAGGCATTGTTTGGTACCTGCGCCACGCGTCAAGCGACATCGATGTGCTCACCATCCACGGCCATCGGCAGACGAATGTCCTGGCCCCCGACAGCGCCTCCCTTGGCATGGGAGACTTCCTGCTCTTGACCAACGAAAACCTCACCAAAACCCACTGAAAATCATGAAATTCTCTTCGATTCAAGTGCTCCTTTTGCTGGCTGTATGCGCCGCGGGTTGTGCCGATTCCACCCCTGTCGCTTCCTCAGGTGAAGCCACGTACTACGGTTCCGTGATTGAAACGGCTGG
>CAZKGY010000097.1:0-6100 GCA_964552305.1 uncultured Comamonadaceae bacterium | reverse complement strand
CGTGCGTCGACTGGAAACCGATGGAAGGCGGCGGAACGAGAAGCGTCGCGGGCTCCCATGTCTGACGACGAGTTCAACGCGGAAAAGGTGGAAAGGCAGCGCCAGTTGGACGCCATCTTGGACAAAATTTCCAAGCACGGCTACGACCATTTGTCCGCGGAAGAAAAGCGGTTCCTGTTTGAGCAATCCCAGCGCTGACCATGGCCCGCACCAAGCCCTCGAAGTTCCATGCGAGCATGCTGTTGGTTTGGCCAGGCATGTGGCTCCTTGTGCTGGGTGAGCTGGGGTCAAGGATTTCTCCTGAATGGCTTCCTTGGTTGGCCCCATTTGGGTTGACGCATGCACTGGGCTGGGTGATGGTGGCCATGGGGTTCTTGTGGCGCCTGGTCTCGTTCCGTTGGATGAAGGTGGTGGTTCCGGCCGCAGCCTTGGCGGTGACTTGGCCATCGTTCAACCGCGTGTTCTCGATTGGGGACGAATTCGTGGTGAAGGCCCAAACAGAAGGCTGGGGGCTGTTGACCTTCAACGTTCGTCGTTTGGACGAGTTCGAATGGCTCGAAGGCGAGCCAACCCGGGCAGAATTGGCCCAATGGCTGAAGGAACGGGACGAATTCGTGTGGTGCTTTCAAGAGTTTCCCTCCGACGGCAAGGCCATGCTTGCCAATGTGCAGTTTTCGTTCCGCAAACAAGGCCACCGGCTGGTTGCATGGCCCGACGGCGCAGGGCCAGCGGTGTCCACGTCGCTGCCGGTGTTGAGGAGCAACCCTTGGATGTTTGACGATGGCGCGGGCCAGGGGCGTGTCATGGAACTGGACGTGCAATCGCCCGACGGTCCAGTCCGCATCTTCAACGTCCACTTGCAGAGCCTGTACTTCAGCGAAGAAGACTACATGGCCGTGGAACAAGGTCCCACGAAAGAGGAAGGCAAGCGCCTGTGGACCATGCTCATGCATGCGTACCAAGGCAGGGCCTTGCAATCGAACGCGTTGCGTGAGGCGATGGAGGCGAGTCCTTACCCAGTGATTGTGGCAGGCGATTTCAACGACAGTCCCGTTTCCTACGCCATGCGTCGGCTGACCGGCAGCAGGGTGAGGGATGCCTTCACGGTGGCTCCAATCGGATTGGGGGGCACCCATCTGGGCACCATCCCTGGATTGCGCATCGACGGGGTGCTGGTGGACACGACCCTGGCGTGCACCGCGTTCAAAACTCACCAAATTGAATTGAGCGACCACCGACCTGTGTCGGTGAATGTTTGGTCGCTGTCAGGGGAGAACCCGTGACCGAACAGCGAGTCGTCAGGCGTGCAAGTTTAGCTTGTCCCCGCGTGAACGCAACCACTCAAACAGAGTCACGTTCATGCCGATCAAGAGCATGCCGTAAAGCAGGTCGTCGGCGGGCATGCTGAAGACGCGCCATCCGGAGTTGTGGTCGTTGTTGTACCACACGATTTGGTCCGCGATTGCTTCCGGCTTGGCATGGATCATGGGGTACTGCCAAAATTGGATGCCTGTCAACACCCCGTTGCTGATGACAAACGGGAACAGCAACAGCAAGAAGGCCAGCCAAAAATGGCTCATCCACGGCTTCCAACGGAGCAAGGTGTAGAACAACCACGCGGCGCACAGCACGCTGGTCAATCCGAGGTACCATCGGTCGGAGAAGGTGATGGCAAGCGCCACGCAAAGGACGAGCATGGAAAACGTGATGGACCGGTGAGCCAGCCCAAACGGCGACTCTGGCACATACTTCTTCATGCATGCGTACGTGAACACGCATGCGTACGGGACCGAGACAAAGAACAGCCATTCCTCGAGAGGCAACCCCAACAGGTCGATGCCCACCAGGTAGTCGGGGTTGAATCCCCAGATCCCTTCGTGGGTGAACCACACGTCCCATGCGATGAAGCCCGCCATGGTGATGAGGCATGCCGGCCAAAAGGCCTTCCACTCTCCCACGAACTGGACCCTCCGGTCAAAGCTCGCAATCAGAGGAATGGACAACACCGCCACGTTGACCCACAAATACATCGATGACGTCATGCACGTTGTGATTGGTTGCGCAAGGCTTTTCGCGCTTCGCGAAGGTAACGAGGCGGGACGAACAGCATCCCGAAGCACTCGCCGTCTTCTTTGCCCAAGTGTTTGTGGTGAACCTTGTGGGCCTTCCGAATCGCCATGAAGTAGGCGTTTTTGGTTCGCTTGAACCATGGGAAACGCTGGTGGATGAAGACGTCGTGGACCAGGAAGTATGCCAAACCATAGAGCGCGATGCCGGCTCCAATCCAGAACCGGAAATCTTGGTGGATGCTGCCTGTGATGAAGCAGTAGGCACTTGGCACTGCGAAAATCAGGAAGAAGGCGTCGTTCTTTTCGAAAAAACCTGGCGATCGGGTGTGGTGGTCTTCGTGGAAGTACCACATGGCTCCATGCATCAGGTATTTGTGTGAAAGCCAGGCCACGCCTTCCATGACAATGAACGTCGTGAGGGTGACCAAAACTGGAACGATTGAACTCATCATAGCTTCCAAGGAAGGATGTTTAACAGCACCAAGAACAAGGTGAACACACAAACCAACAAGCCCGAAAGTCGATTTGTTTTCAATTCTTCCACGTCTCGCCACAGTAGCCCCAGTCCAAACGCAGCGACCCACCACGTGGCGTAATTCGTCCAAGGGATGTCACCTTCATGCCAGGTCCACCAACCTGCTCGAATGGCGACCGGTTCAATCACCCAATCCATGGCCGTCATCAGTGTCGCTGACATGGCCGCCCGGACGACAGGTCGGTTGTGTTGCCCCAAGGCGTGCAGCCCGCGTTCGCACCAATGATGTGTGCCAAGCAACAACAACCACCAAAGCACCCCCATGAGCAACGGGACGTCAAGGACCTTGGGCCCCAATCCAGTCCCGTAGCTGTAATCTCCAAACAGAAGGCCTGTGGCCACGCCAATGACCTCCACCGCAAACCCCAAAAACATGGTGAACGCCCACCTCCAAGAGCTGTCATGCGTGCTGAATGCCATCACGATGGCGGCGTTGACCGTCAAATTGATGGGGGTGAGGGGCAACAGCGTTTCAGCATGCCCCATCAGCATGGCTGCGCTGCCCACGAGGTGGAGAATCACAATCACCCCACCCCAAGTCCATGTTGACTTGTGCCAGGGTGTTTCCCCACGAAGCCATGCTTGGAGGGCTTCTCTCATGCCGTGATTCGCGTGTGGAGTTTGCCCACCACTTCGGGGAAGCAAATTTTGAACCAAGCGGTGTAGTTGTCTGGGTTCTCGGCGATGTCGGCCTCGAGGGCCCTCACCCCGATGTATTTCACCTCACACACCTCCTCCGGATTGGGCTCGGCCGGCACGTCGCTGTATCCTATGAGCACGTGGTCGAGCTCATGCTCAATCATGCCGTGGTCCAAGTCCGCCCGGTAGATGAAGGAAAACTTGGGTTCCAGCTGACACCGCATGCCCATCTCTTCCACCAACCGGCGTTGCGCCGCTTCCACCACGGTCTCGCCTTGACGGGGGTGGCTGCAGCACGTGTTGGTCCAAAGGCCACCACTGTGGTACTTCTCCAGCGCCCTTCTGTGGATGAGCAATTCACCGCGGCTGTTGAACACGAAGACGCTGAAGGCCCGGTGAAGAACCCCTTTGCGGTGCGCTTCCATTTTCTCCATGGTGCCCATGGGGCGGTCTTCAGGGTCCACAAGGATCACGTGCTCAGTCATGGGAGGCATGTTTGGCTTCAAGGTAAGTGAGAAAGTCCTCGACAAAGGTTTGGTGCAAGACGTCCTCCTTCCAGTGCCCCGCTTTCAGTGCGTCACGCACCATGCGTTCGTCGTCAGGGAGGTCGCTCTGGTAATCTAGAAGGGAGGGCACGTGGGCTTGAACCCCCATGCGAAGGAACACCAAGTCTGCCATCAAAGGCCCTTCGGATCGGGCAATGGCCCTTTCCAATTGGGGCTTCCAATCCTGGAACAGCGCCAACTTGTCGAGGGGGTTCCAGGCGTGGTCTGCCTTCATGAGCATGGCTGTGGCGTGGAACGCTTGGGCGGTGAGGTCGTCAGGATGGGTGTCCAAATGCGCTTGCAGGGCTTCGGCCATGGCGTTCACCGTGGATGCGTCCTTCGCGTCGCGGTACATGGTTCGCCACGCGACAAGGTCCTGGGCAAGGATGGCCGGTGCCAAGAGTCCCCACAGCAAGCAGGCGATGCCAAGGCGCGCCATGGTTCAGAGCAGGTTGAAACTGTGCCGGAGGTAAGAGCTGAGGAAGAGCGTGGCCTTGCGGCGGTTGGGAATGCGAATCCGCTCTTCCATGATGCGGTTCGAGGGCAGGGCAGAAATTTTCTGGAACAGCCGCAGGTAGTACACGTAGGCGACGTAGACGCCGAGCCTGCTTTCCTTGGGAAGCTTCACAATGCCCTTGTACGCATCCCGGAAATCTTCCGCAATTTCGTCTTCGATTTGGTCTTTGACCTCGGCGTTGAACTGGGTCATGTCCACTCCGGGGAAGTACACGCGGCCTTTTTCCTCGAAGTCGTCCTTCAAGTCGCGCAGAAAATTCACCTTCTGGAAGGCCGCTCCAAGGCTGCGGGCGTGACCCAACAAGGCTTCGTACCTGTCACGTTTGCCAAACACGAACACGTGGAGGCACATCAGGCCGACCACTTCGGCAGAACCAACGATGTAGTCGTCGTAGCCTTGGCGGTCGTAGGTCGTCCGGTCCAGGTCCCATTCCATGGAACGCAGGAACAAATCCACGTGCTCCTTGTCCACGTTGAACGCATGGAACGTCTTGGCGAAGGCGTGCAAAATCGGGTTGCTGCTCATGCCGTGTTCGAGGGCCCAGTAGGTGTCCTCCTTGAACCGGGCAAACATGGCTTCTTGTTGGGGGCCATGCAACGTGTCCACGATTTCGTCGGCGTAGCGGACGAATCCGTAAATGTTGTAGATCGCTTCCCTCAGCGAAGGCGCCAGAAAACGAATGCCAAGCGAGAAGCTCGTGCTGTACGCCTTGGTGGTGCGCATGGCGCATTCCGAGGCAACGTCGTCGTATAGTTTCAGCGCGTCCATGACGTTCGATTAACCAACAGAAAGTGTTTCATGTTCAATGGACAAGTCCACTTTGTCGGAGGGGCGAGGCAGCACGCCTTGGGCATGCAGGTACCGGGAGGTTTCCCGCGCCGCGACTTCCCCAGAAATGAGGCTGGGTGGGACGCCGGGGCCAGGCGTGGTCAATTGGCCGGCGAAGTGCAAGCCTGGGAGTTTGCTCCGCATTTTGGGCTTCCAAAACGCCGTTTGGCGAAGCGTGTTGGCCAGGCCGTAGGCGTTGCCTTTGTAGCTGAAGTACTCCTGCTCAAATTCTAGGTGGGCGAAGGACCGCTGATGGAGGACATGGGGCCGAAGGTCCCTTCCCGTGTGACGCTCCAGGCGTTGCATGATTTCTTCGAAGTAGCGGTCGCGTTCGGTGCCTTCTTCATCCAGGCCCGGGGCCAGGGGAATCAAGAAGAACAGGTTCTCGCAACCTTCGGGCGCCACCGAGGGGTCGGTGCGTGAAGGCGCGCAAACGTAGAACAGCGGGTCGTCGGGCCACGTGTTGGTGTCGTAAATCGTTTTCGCGTGAGGGCCAAACGGAGTGTCGAAGAACAGGTTGTGGTGCTGGAGTTCAGGGACCCTCGTGTCGAGGCCCACGTAGTAGAGCAACGAACTGGGCGACATGGTTCGGTTGTCCCAGTAGGCTTCGTCGTACCGGCGCCATTTCTTGGGCAACAGCCGTTGCTCGAGGTGGTGGTAATCCCCGGTTCCCAGCACGGCGTGGGCGTCGATGTCTGTGCCGTCGGCCAGGGTGACGCCCACCGCTTTGTCATTCTTTTCGCGGATGGCCTTGACTTCGGCGTTGCATTGGAACGTCACGCCTTCCCGTTCGGCCACGCGCACCATGGCTTGCACGATTTCGTTCATGCCGCCCATGGGGTACCAGGTGCCGAGGCACGTGTCCGCGTAGTTCATGAGGCTGTACAGCGCAGGGGTGTCCTCCGGCTTGGCGCCCAAGAAGAGCACCGGAAACTCGATGATTTGAAGAAGCTTGGGGTGCGTGAAG
>CAZKGY010000096.1:0-6134 GCA_964552305.1 uncultured Comamonadaceae bacterium | reverse complement strand
CGATTCCCCAAATGAACAGGCGAATCCCACCAAAAATGGACGCGTACATCGCGTATTCTTCGTTGTTGTTGTCCACACGAACGCCTCGCGAATCCTCAGGATGGACTGCCTTGACGTCCTTCAACCACGACAACATGCGGCCGCTTTGCGCCACGGTGGCTTCCGTGGCCATGTCGCCGGTGCTGTACAAGATTTGGTCCACCCATCCTTCCGTGCGGTACAGCTGCTGGGCCGTGGAGAACGGGATGTAAGCCACGCGGTTTTCCCAACGGGAGCCTGGGTCCTCGAAGGTGCCGACCACCTGAAACAACACGGCGTTGATGCGCACGAATTGCCCGATGGGGTCTGCATCCCTGAAAAGGTCCTGGACCACGTTGGGTCCCACCACGGCGACCTTGCGGGACTCTTGGACGTCGCGCTGGTTGATGTATCGGCCTGAAAGCAGCACGGAACGCTCAAGCTCGATGTGTGCCGGATCCACGCCCCTGACGCCATAGCTTCCTCCTTTGTTCTCTCCCTCCGGATTTTCCCAAACGATTTCTGCCCCCCACAAACGGATGCGCCTCGAAAAGGCAGGGACCGTGTCGGCTTGGCTCGCCAGGCCTGGCAAATCGGCGTTGGTCAATCGCACGGGACGGTTGCTTTGGTTGCCTCGGTAAGCGATTTGTGTTCGACCACCTTCCACCCAAATGCTGTTGACGGCGTCGTCGGCAAATTGCCCTTCAACCCCATGCTGCAGGCCGTATCCCAGCCCTTGCATCACCACCAGAATGAAGATGCCCAGCGCCACGCTGACGCCCGTCAAGGTGGTGCGCAAAGGATGGGCAAGCACGTTGTGTGCCACCTCCAACCACGCGTCGCGATCAACCATGGCCCTGGATTTCTACCAGCCCGTCACGCAGGCGAATGGTGCGTCCGCATTCCGCGGCGATGTCTGATTCGTGGGTCACCACCACCATGGTCATGCCTTCGCCGTTGAGTTCCTTCAGCAAGGCCATGACGTCTTCGGAAGTGGCGCTATCCAAAGCTCCTGTGGGCTCGTCCGCCAGAATCACCTTCGGCGAAGCGGCCAAGGCACGGGCGATGGCCACCCGCTGTTTTTGGCCACCACTCATTTGGGAGGGCAAATGGTCGGCCCACTCCAACAACCCTACCCGTTCGAGCAACGCATGGGCGCGACGGGAACGATCTTTCCGTGGAACTTTCTGGTAGTACAGGGGAAGGGCCACGTTTTCCGCCGCCGACTTGAACGGGATCAAGTTGAAGCTTTGGAACACAAACCCCAACATCTCCCTTCGCAACTCCGCGGCGCGTCTTTCGGAAAGCCCCGCCATGTCCTTGCCTGCAAGACGGTAAGAACCTCCGTCGTAAGCATCGAGCAATCCCAAGATGTTCAAAAGGGTGGATTTGCCTGAGCCAGAGGAGCCCATGATGGCCACAAGTTCTCCCTCGACAACGTCCATGTTCACCCCCTTCAAGACCTGCAGTGCCTGGCTGCCAGTGGTGTACGATTTGGTGATGCCATCGAGCTCAATCATGCGTGCGAAGATACAGGTCCTTCCACCCCTTAACAGCCAACGAAGTCGACATGTTGCGCGAGGCCGCAAACTCCGGTACGTCATCGAATCCCCGAAGGATTTGTTGGTTCTGGCGGATTGACCCCTGGTGCCTGCGCCACGCGTCGCCTTCAAGGTGCGCGTGGCGCTGTACTTTCGCACCATGACCCGCCTGCCTCCCTTGTCCGATGCCCTGAAAAGAGCCTTCGCCCCTGAGCGATTCGAACAGGCTGCTTCCGAGGCCACGCGGGCCCTAACGGAGCACTTGCACGCTACCCAACGCCGCGATTCACGCTCATCCTACCCAGCCCCTTCCCCCTCGGAAGAACGCAACCATTGGTCTCAAGTGTCCTCTTGGGCTGAGGGTCGCGATGGATTGACGGCGGACGTCATTGCCCGCTCCAACCACCTGCATGACCCGAGGTACATGGGCCACCAAGTGGCGTCTGTGATTCCAGAGACGGCTGCGACAGGGATGGTGACCGACATGCTCAACAACGGGCAGGCGATCTACGAAATGGGCCCCACCAACGCCGTGCACGAAGACATGCTCATGGCCGAAATCGGGCAATTGCTTGGGTTGCCTGCCGGATGCGGAGGCATCCTTTGCCACGGAGGAACCTTGGGCAATTTGGTGGCGCTCATGGCTGCCCAAAGGCAACTCGCCCTCGATTTGGGGATGGACTCTTGGAACGATGGCATCCACGCCTTCCCACAGCCTTTGGTCGTCTTGGTGTCTGAGCGCGCGCATTACTGCATCGACCGGGCCATGCAAACCATGGGTTGGGGCAGCGCCGGAACGGTCACAGTCAAGACCAACGCCCGTCACCAAATGCTCCCTGAGGACCTCGAATCCCAAATCGCCCAAAGCCACAAGGAAGGCAAACGTGTCCTGGCAGTCGTAGGCAGTGCCTGCACCACCAGCGCGGGCGCCTACGACCCTTTGGACCGGCTGGCCGAGGCATGCCAACGTCATGGCATCTGGTTTCACGTGGACGGGGCGCACGGTGCTTCGGCGGCATTCAGCGACCGGCACAGCCACCTGGTTCGCGGCATGGAACTCGCCGACTCCGTGGTCCTGGATTTTCACAAGACATGCGGCCTGCCAGCCCTGTGCACAGGCGTGTTTTACGCGAAGCATGCCAACAGCTTCCTCCCCTTCTCCCAGCACGCAGAATACCTCTGGGAGAGTGCAGCCGATGAAGATTGGTGGGACACCGGCAAGCGAACCTTTGAATGCACGAAACGCATGCTCAGCACAAGGCTCGCAGCCATCAAGGCAGAGCACGGTTGGGGCTTGTGGACAGAACTTGTGGATCGGATGTGGGCCCTCGGGGCAGCCTTGGCTACGATGGTTGAACAACGAGAGGGTTGGGAATTGGCCATGACGCCAGAAGCGAACATCGTGTGTTTTCGCCCCCTGCCTGAAAAAACGATGGCGGCATCCTGGAACGATGTCGTGAAAGCCCTGCGCCAAAGCCACCTCGACCAAGGGTCCGGGTACGTCGTGCAAACAGAATTCGATGGCAAGGTCTGGCTCAGGTGCACGTTGATGAATCCACTGACCTCCGAGTCCGACATGTCGCAGATGTTGGATGAAATGGAGGCCATGCTTTCTCGATTGCTGGATTCATCAAGACCTCATCCTTGAAAGTTTGTGCCTGATTGATGGGATGAGGCGAATCAAGTCACCGACCTTTGCGCCCTCAAAACCACCCTCATGAGCGGAATCCGCAACGTGGCCATCATCGCCCACGTCGACCATGGCAAAACCACCCTCGTCGACAAGATCATTCACCAGTGCAACGTCGTTGACGATCGGAAAGACACCGGGGAACTCATTTTGGACAACAACGACCTGGAACGGGAGCGTGGCATCACCATCCTCGCGAAAAACGTGAGTGCAACTTGGAAAGACGTGAAAATCAACCTGATCGACACCCCCGGTCACGCCGACTTTGGCGGCGAGGTTGAGCGTGTGTTGAAGATGGCAGACGCCGTGTTGTTGCTCGTGGATGCATTTGAAGGCCCCATGCCTCAAACGCGATTCGTCTTGGGCAAAGCCATCGAGCTGGGCCTCAAGCCCATCGTCGTTGTCAACAAGGTGGACAAAGAAAACTGCACGCCAGACTTGGTGCAAGAGCAGGTGTTTGACTTGATGTTCAACCTCGACGCCACCGAAGAGCAACTCGACTTTCCGACCGTGTACGGTTCGGCCAAGAACGGCTGGATGGCCGACGACTGGCAAACGCCCACGACGGATGTCAGGCACTTGTTGGACGTCATTTTGGAACACGTTCCAAAAGCGCCGTACCACGAAGGCACGCCCCAGTTGCAGATCACGTCGCTCGATTACAGCAAGTACACGGGCCGAATCGCCATTGGCCGATTGTACCGAGGCGACTTGCATGCCAACAAAGACTACACTTTGTGCACGGCGGATGGCAACAAAAAGGTCCGGGCGAAGGAACTTTTTGTGTTCTCAGGCCTGGGCAAAGAAAAGGTGGACCACGTCCGAAGCGGCGATTTGTGCGCCATCACCGGCATGGATGGGTTTGAAATCGGTGACACGGTGGCCGACCTCGAACAACCCGAAGCCATGGAGCGTATCGCGGTGGACGAACCCACCATGAGTCTGCTCTTCACGATCAACACCTCGCCATTCTTGGGCAAAGACGGAGACTTCCTCACAAGCCGTCACATCCGTGAGAGATTGGACGCCGAACTCCAGAAAAACTTGGCTTTGCGGGTGGAAGCGACCGACAGCGAAGACCGCTGGAACGTCTACGGACGCGGCATCCTTCACTTGAGCGTCCTCATTGAGACCATGCGTCGCGAAGGCTACGAACTCCAAATCGGCAAGCCCCAAGTTCTTTTCAAGGAAGTTGATGGCGCCACCCACGAGCCGTTCGAGCACTTGGTGATTGACGTCCCCGAAGCCACGGCGGGCAAGGCCACCGAATTGGTCATGATGCGCAAGGGCTTGCTTCAGGTCATGGAGGCCAAAGGCGATTTGCAACACCTCGAATTCCGCATCCCCTCCCGCGGCCTCATTGGCCTGCGAAACCAAATCTTGACCGCGACAGCCGGAGAAGCTGTCATGACGCACCGTTTCGATGGATACGAACCCTTTGCCGGGGAACTCGCCGCGCGCAGCACGGGGTCGCTGGTCAGCATGGAAACCGGCCAAGCGAGGGCTTACGAAATCGACCGTCTCCAAGACCGCGGAACGTTCTTCATCGATCCCGGGCAGGACATTTACGTCGGACAAGTCGTCGGAGAGTCCTCCCGCGACACGGACATGGAGCTCAACCTCATCAAAGGCAAGAAGCTCACCAACATGCGTGCATCTGGGGCGGACAAGGGGCTGCGCATTGCCCCTGCCAAGAAGCTGTCGTTGGAAGAATTCATGGAGTTCATCAACGACGATGAGTACCTGGAGGTCACACCCAAAAGCCTCAGGGTTCGCAAGATTCCCAAGCCCAAGTCTCCATTCGGTTGATGTGAAGAACTCTGTGGGCATCCTGTGCCACAGATGTGCGCGGTCTCCTCAGGACCACGGTAATTTCGTTTAATGCAAATTCCTGCCATTCGATACAGCCGTGACACCACGGACTTCACCAAGACCCTGAGACGCCGCGTTGACGCCTACTTCAAAGAGCATCAACTCACCAAAAAAGGCAACTGGGGCTTGCACGCCAAGTCCGTCCTCATGCTCGCTTTGTACTTCGTGCCGTGGGCGTTGATCACTTGGGGCGTCACCGGCAACGGCGCCTGGTTTTGGGTGGCCGAAGTGGTCATGGGCTTCGGGCTCGCTGGCATTGGCCTGAACATCATGCACGACGCCAACCACGACGCCTACAGCGACAAGAAATGGGTGAATTTGTGGGTGGGTCGCGTGCTTGACCTCGTGGGAGGAAACGCGGCAATTTGGAAGATTCAACACAACGTCTTGCACCACACCTTCACCAACGTGGACGGCCTGGACGAAGACATCGACATGCACCCGTTCATGCGCTTCAGCCCATTGAAGCCGCGCTACTGGTGGCACCGCTTCCAACACATCTATTCTTGGGGCTTCTACGCGTTGATGACCATCTTCTGGATGACGGCCAAGGACTGGCTTCAGTTGCGCCGCTACCACAAGAAAAACTTGATCAAACCGTCAGGCACCACCGTGGCCAAACTTACCGGTTCCCTGGCCTTCACCAAGGTGGGATACTTTTCTTATGCTCTGGTCTTGCCCATGCTGTTCAGCGGCGCCCACTGGGCCCAGGTCTTGTTCGGATGGTGCTTGATGCAATTGATCGCCGGATTTTTGTTGGCCATCGTGTTCCAACCCGCCCACGTGATGGAGGAACACGACTACCAAATGGCTGAGAAAGGTGCCCAATTGGACGTCGACCCACTCACCCACCAGCTCCGCACCACGTCCAACTTCGGAACCAACAGCCGTTTGTTCACCTGGTGTGTTGGCGGCCTCAACCACCAAATCGAGCACCACCTCTTCCCCAACATCAGCCACGTTCACTTGAGGAACATCGCGCCCATTGTGAAGAAAACGGCGGAAGAGTTTGG
>CAZKGY010000095.1:0-6157 GCA_964552305.1 uncultured Comamonadaceae bacterium | reverse complement strand
CGTTTTTGGGGGGATTTGCCTTGAAGCGTCCCCATGGCACGATGCTTCTCTTGGCCGTCGTGCTCGCCTTGGGCATGAGTCCCTTGCTGGACTTTTCGTACCGCTTGAACGAATGGATGCTCGTGCCTGGATCGTCGATTCACGCTTGGGCGGGTGCCTTGGAGGCCCAGGCCATGGCCATGACACGCACGATGTTGACGTTTGACCATGGGGGTCAGGTATTGGGTGTCTTGTTCGCCGTGGGGCTCTTGCCTGCCCTGTGCGAAGAATGGCTGTTTCGTGGCACCCTTCAGCCCATCCTGGTCAGGGCCACGGGAAACATCCACCTCAGTGTTTGGTTGGCCGCGGCGCTCTTCAGCGCCATCCACATGCAATTCTTCGGCTTCATTCCCAGGATGCTCCTGGGCGCCATCTTTGGGTACCTCGTGGCATTCAGTGGCAGCCTGTGGCCCGCAGTCCTCGGGCATTTCGTCAACAACGCCGGCGTGGTCTTGGCCGCCTGGTGGATGGGTGCCGAATGGCTCGACGAAGGGTTGGAGCCTCAGCCCTTGGAAGCTTGGGGTATGGCGGACTGGGGGATGGCCGTCGCGGCGCTGATGGCCCTGGGTTGGGGGTTGCGCACGCTCGTTTCCCGCGGCGACCTAGACGTGTACCTGTCGTCGTTCAACCTTGGGGCCAAGCCGAGCGCACAAACGCCTCTGCAATCGTGAGATCTTCAGGCGTGGTGACCTTGACGTTCCAAGGGTCGCCTTCGCAGAGCGTCACCGCGTGTCCCGCGGCTTCATAGACGCTCGCGTCGTCGGTGAATTCTGGCAAGTACTCCCTGTTGAATGCGGGCTTCAAGGTGGCCAAATCAAAACATTGCGGGGTCTGCACCGCGCGCAACACCCCACGGTCCACCGCTTCGCTTGAGCCATCGTGGTCGTTCACGTGACGGATGCTGTCTTTGACAGGCACCACGGGGACTGCACTCCCTGTCCGCTCGGCTTCCGCGAAGCAACGCCGAACCGTTTCAATCGAGGGAAACGGCCGTACCGCGTCGTGAATCCCTACAATTCCCTCGTCGGGAAGCGTGGCCAGTCCGGCCAACACCGAGTGAAATCGCTCGGCCCCTCCAGGGACCACGTGCGTGACCCCTGCCGAACCATGGCTCTCCTCGAGGGCGGTGAATTCGTCGAAAAGGCTTTCGTGCAACACGAGGGTGACTTCGGCCTCGGGCAGGGCCTCCCGAAAACGACGGAGGGTCCACCACATCAATGGCAGACCCTCAACCATCAAAAATTGCTTGGCCGTGGAGCGGCGCATGCGGGTGCCTGTGCCCCCGGCCACCATCACGACGTAATGCTTCATGCTCGCGGCGTTCAACTTATCCGTTGAAACGCGCGGCCACAGCGTCCCAATTCACCACGTTGAAGAACGCGTTGATGTAGTCTGGACGACGGTTTTGGTAGTTCAAGTAGTAGGCGTGCTCCCACACGTCGAGGCCCAAAATGGGGTTGCCTCCGCAGCCCACGCCGGGCATCAATGGGTTGTCTTGGTTGGCGCTGCTGCACACCTCAAGCTTGCCGTCCTTGACGCAAAGCCAAGCCCAGCCTGAACCGAAGCGCGTGGCTGCAGCCTTGCTGAAGGCATCCTTGAAGTTCTCGAAGCTTCCGAAGTCGCGGTCAATCGCGGCGGCGAGGTCACCGGTGGGCGATCCTCCTCCGTTGGGAGACATGCTCGTCCAGAACAAGTCGTGGTTCCAGTAGCCTCCCCCATTGTTGCGCACCCCTGCCACGTCGCTGTGGTTTTGAAGCAAGGACACGATGTCTTTGCCAGCCATGTCTGTGCCTTCAATGGCGGCGTTCAATTTGCTGGTGTAACCGGCGTGGTGCTTGCCGTGGTGAATCTCCATGGTGCGCGCGTCAATGTGCGGCTCCAAGGCGTCGTATGCATAGGGAAGGGAGGGAAGTTCAAAAGCCATGGTTGGTGTGTTTGTTCGTTGATTCGTCGGTTGTTGGGGCCAAAGATACAGCCCCGTCTTGGCTGACAAAGTGTTCGCCTTCAAGAAGGGCATGAAGCGCCATGGCGACGCCTGTGTCCCCCTCGATAAGCACTTCGTAGGATTCCGACTCGCCCCATTGCACCCGGACCACCTGTGCCATGAATCGCTGCTCTAGCTGGGCACGCTCCAGGCGGTTGGGTGCTCGCCAACCCCACCCCTCCGACAGCGCCCGGTCCTTCAAGGCCTGTTCCATGGTCGACCACGACGGCAGGGATGCCACGTCCGAAGGATGGTTGCAACCCGCAAGGGCTTCCCGGTTGACGTCCATCCAGTCAAACACCGCGTCGCGCAACACCCCGGTCCAAATCCACTCGCTGACCCAGGCACTTGTCGCCGTGGAATCCCACGACACGAAAAGGTCGGGCGCGATGCCGCCACCGCCGTAGACTTCTCGGCCCAAGGGCGTACGGTAGCGCAACGAATCCACAAGAGGCATGCTGTCGGCGTCAAACAGCTCCCCAGAAGCAAGCCGCACGTCGAAGTCGTCTTCGTAGTCTGCGTAAGGCTTCTGAATCGCTCGGCCTGTGGGGGTGTAAAACCGCGCCACGGTCAACCGAAGCGCCCCAGATCCAGGCACGGCAAACTCTTCCTGAACGAGCCCTTTGCCGAAGGTGCGTCGGCCAACCACCAGGCCTCGGTCGTTGTCTTGGATGGCCCCAGCGAAAATTTCACTCGCCGACGCCGATCCTTCGTCCACCAAGACGGCCAAGGGCCAATGCCGGAACGCCCCATCACCCCGGGCGGAGTAGGTTCGGCGGGGGGACGACTTTCCCTCCGTGTACACCATGAGGTCGCCGTCGCCCAAAAACCAATCCAGCATGTCCACCACGGCGTTCAAGTAGCCCCCACCGTTGCCGCGCAAATCCACGACCACGGACTCTGCTCCTTGGGCGGCAAGGGCCAACAAGGCCCGCTCAAACTCCAACGCCGTGCTCGCGGCGAATCGAACCACCTTGATGTACCCCACGGAAGATTCTGCGACGAACGACGCCACGACGCTGTGAATGGGAATGCGTCCACGGGTCAACCTCACCTGGAACGGCTCGGCTCGCCTCAAGAGCCCGAGTGCCACCTCGGTACCCCGGGGCCCTTTCAAGAGCTCCATCACACGCTGGTTGTCCAATCCTGGTCCAGAGATGGCCTCGCCGTCGACGGTCACAATTCGGTCTCCCGCCTGGATGCCGGCCTCCTGGGAAGGTCCCCCATCGATGGGCGTCACCACCATCAAGGTGTCGTCTTGTATCAAAAACTCCACCCCAATGCCTTCAAAGTTGCCTTCCATGTTTTCTGACATGGCGGCGAGTTCCTCTCCGGTGAAATACTCCGTGTGAGGATCGAGCTCCTCCAACATCGCCTCGATGGCCACATCCACGAGTCGGGACATGTCTGAGCTGTCGACGTACAAGTCTTCCACGCGATTGAACACGTGAAGCAACCTGGTTTTGTCGTCGCCCTTCAATCCCCATGGTCCCGCTGCCATGGAAGGCTGTTCGGGGCCACATCCTTTGCCAATCCACATGCCGAGGACCACCGCGAAGGCGATGAAAAGGGGTTGAAGCCGGTTGTTCATCATGAAGCGCTCAAGACAAGTTCGAGAGATGAACGGTTTGAACCCCTGCTTGGTTCAAAAACGTCAAGCCACTGGGGTCTTTGTACGCGTTGGCATACACCACCCGGATGATGCCCGCTTGGTGAATGAGCTTGGCGCATTCACGGCATGGAGACAAGGTGATGTAGAGGGTGGCACCGTGGGCGCTGTTGTTGCTCTTGGCCAACTTGGTGATCGCGTTGGCTTCGGCGTGCAACACGTACCAATGCGTCTCGCCTTCCTCGTTCTCGCACACGTTGGGGAATCCACTGGGCGTCCCGTTGTAGCCATCAGCGATGATCATGCCATCCTTCACGATGAGCGCCCCCACTTGCTTGCGCTGGCAGTGCGACAGCTTGGCCCATTCCACGGCCATGCGCATGTACGCCAAATCGTATCGCTGTTGCTTTGCCTCTCGTTGTTGCATGGCTCCCATGGGTTGAACCTGGACAAAGGTACACTTCGTTCGGAGGCCAAAGACAGGTGCGTCGTAGCTTGCAGCATGCGCATTTACACACGCACTGGCGACGACGGAACCACGGGATTGTTTGGGGGGTCGCGGATCGGCAAGGACGAGCTTCGGATCGAAGCGTACGGGACCCTGGATGAACTCAATGCATGGATTGGCAAGGTGCGCAGCCACGACATCGCAACGCCCCACCGAGACGCCTTGCTGGACATCCAGGGGGAGTTGTTCACCCTGGGAAGCCATTTGGCCACGACCGACGACAAGTTTCGAGACCAACTGCCTCCCCTGAATCCCAAGGGCGTGGCGTCCTTGGAGGCCTGGATGGATGGCATGGACGAGGAACTGCCGCCGCTGAAGACCTTCATCCTGCCCGGTGGAACAGGCGCCGATTCGGACGCACACCTGGCCCGGGTGGTTTGCCGCAGGGCCGAACGTCGATGCGTGGCGCTCCACAAGGTCGAGGCCATGGATGCGCAGGGGTTGGCCTACTTGAATCGACTGTCGGACGCGCTGTTTGTGCTCGGTCGTTGGATCGCGGCGACTGCGGGGCATGGCGACACACCTTGGACGCCTCGACAGGCCTGATTGGGGCAACGTCTGTCAAGACCACGTCACAAAATCGGCGCAGGGCTTGACTCGCATGGAGATTCGGTTATTTTTGCGCGCTGAACGTCTAACCCAACGAGCATGTATTGGACACTCGAATTGGCCTCCTACTTGGAGGATGCGCCTTGGCCGGCCACCAAGGATGAACTCATTGACTTTTCAATGAGGACAGGTGCCCCGCTTGAAGTGGTGGAAAACCTTCAACAGTTGGAAGACGACGGCGAGAGCTTCGAAACCATCGAAGACATTTGGCCCGATTACCCCTCCAAGGAAGACTTCTTCTTCAACGAGGACGAGTACTGAACGCGGAGACCTTCCAGCCTTTCTTGCAAAAGAAAAGGCGGGACTTGCGTCCCGCCCCACTTGACATTGAACTCAAACGAATCCCGAAGGCTTCGTTTGTACCACACCAAAGGAGACCAATCCTTTGGTTTGGGCAATGTGAAGCAAATGTTTGGGAAAACCAAACTCATGCCTGTTTTTTTCGTGTTTGTGCCCGTTTTGACGCGCTGACAATCAACGCGATGGCACCAACAGAATCCGCCATGTGTCCGCCGTGCGTTGCTCAATCAAGCGGCGTTGTCCTTGGGTCAGCCTCTCCACGACCGCTTGGTCGCCATGCCGCACCGTCAGCAGCTTCAACCCTCGTGTTACCTGAAGATCCAGGGCGCCTTCCAGACGGGCCTCGAGTCGTTCGACTTTGGCTTCGTCGGCGTCCATCACCAACCCAAAGTGGGTGGCACTCTGCTGCATCAACCGGACGTGGATGCCCGCATGATCCAAGGCCTCGAACAGCGTGGTCAAGTGGTCTTCAGCCAAGAAACTGCCGTCCTGCGTGAACACTTCCAGCCGTGCCTGGTCCTCTCGCCAAATGAACATGGGTACTTCAGGAACCATACCGTCGAATGCATCGATGCAGGTCGATGGCCCTTGAGGGTCCTTGAACGACTTCACCCACAATGGAATGCCAGCCCCTCGGAGGGGTTTGATGGTCCGCGGGTGAATGACGCTCGCGCCGTAGTAGCTCAATTCGATCGCTTCGGCGTGGTCGACGCGCGGCACCGTCACGGCCTCCGGGTGAATGCGAGGATCGGCGTTCATCATGCCGGGAACGTCCTTCCAAATGGTCACCTCCTGCGCTCCGACAGCCACCGCCAGCAACGCCACGCTGTAGTCTGATCCTTCGCGGCCCAGCGTCGACGTGCTGCCGTCTTCATGGCGACCAATGAATCCCTGTGCCACCACGACTTGACGCTCCCCACGATGCTTGTCGAAATGAGCCCTCAACGAGGTTCCCATCTCGCCGAGCAATGGCTCTTCGACGCGGGCGAATTGGTGAGGGCCCACGGTGCGCAACGTCTCTCGAACGTCCCACCAAGTTGCATCGACCCCGCAATGCGTCAACCACCCAGCAACCAATTGCGTGCTCGCCAATTCCCCGGCCGCCACC
>CAZKGY010000094.1:0-6358 GCA_964552305.1 uncultured Comamonadaceae bacterium | reverse complement strand
AAGCAAATCCCCGGAATCCATCACCACGATGTTCAACAACATCGAAAACAATGGAGCACCTTGGGCCTTCCCCGCCGCCAGCCGCGGCGACTGGACCCAAGATGCCTGAAAGACTGAAGCCAAACCATGAGCACATTTCACGTTCCCACGATGGCAGAATTGACCGCGCAAGGCCAAGCACCAGAGGTGTTGTTCTGGGTGGGTTGCGCTGGCAGCTTTGACGACCGGGCAAAAAAAATCACGAAGGCCATTGCGCGCATTTTGCACCATTGCGAGGTGTCGTTTGCGGTTCTCGGCAGCGAGGAAAGCTGCACGGGAGACCCAGCCAAGCGTGCCGGAAACGAATTTTTGTTCCAGATGCAAGCGGCGCAAAACATCGTGACTCTCAATGGCTACGAAGTGACCAAAATTGTCACGGGTTGCCCGCATTGCTTCAACGTGCTGAAAAACGAATACCCTGAGTTGGGCGGGCATTACGACGTGATGCACCACACCCAGTTCTTGCGAGAACTCATCCAAGAGGGTCGCTTGACCATCGCGGACGGCAACCCTTTTCGAGGCAAACGCATCACTTTTCATGACCCCTGCTACCTGGGGCGTGGAAACGGCGAATACGCGGCGCCACGGGAAGTCTTGCAAGCGTTGGACGCCGAACTCGTGGAAATGCGTCGTTGCAAGCAAAATGGTTTGTGCTGTGGCGCCGGTGGTGCACAGATGTTCAAGGAAGCCGAACCCGGGAACAAGGAAGTCAACCACGAACGAACGGAAGACGCCTTGTCGACCCAACCAAACGTGGTGGCGACGGGTTGCCCCTTCTGCAACACCATGATGACCGACGGCGTGAAGCACGCCGAACGCGAAGGCGACGTCGAAGTGCAAGACATTGCCGAACTCATTGCCCAAGCGAGCGACCTGCTCCCCCCCTCTTCTTGACAAACCCCAGAACCCCCCATCCATGCTCCTCGAAGGAAAAGTAGCCATCGTCACTGGCGCATCCCGCGGCATTGGCAAAGCCATTGCCAGACACTTCATCGCCCAAGGCGCAACCGTTGCCTTCACGTACCGCAGCTCGGCAGAAGCCGCCAAGGCCTTGGAACAAGAACTCAGCGCCGATGGAGGCGTTGTCAAAGGCTTCCAATCCGACGCCGCGAGCATGACCGATGCCGAGCGGTTGGTGGAAGAAGTCGTGGGTGCGTTCGGCACGGTGGACATCGTGGTAAACAACGCGGGAATCACTGACGACACCCTGCTGATGCGCATGAGCGAAGAGCAATGGGACCGCGTGATTGGCATCAACCTGAAAAGCTGCTTCAACCTCACCAAGGCCGTCCTTCGCACCATGCTGAAGGCCAAGTCAGGCTCCATCATCAACGTGTCCTCCGTGGTCGGCGTGCAAGGCAATGCAGGACAAGCGAACTACGCTGCGTCGAAGGCCGGCATCTTGGGCTTCACCAAATCCGTGGCGCTGGAACTCGGCAGCCGCAACATCCGCTGCAACGCCATCGCGCCTGGTTTCATTGAAACGGAAATGACCGCCAAGCTCGACGAGGCGACCGTACAAGGCTGGCGTGACGCCATTCCGCTGAAGCGAGGGGGCTCTCCTGACGACGTGGCCAACCTGTGCGTGTTCTTGGCCAGCGACATGAGTGGCTACATCACAGGCCAGACCCTCAACGTCGACGGAGGCATGATCACTGCTTAACGTTGGATTGATGAAGGCGTCGGATTTGATTGTGGTCGCCGAACCTTGGCAATGGGCGGCGCTCGTGGCCATGACCCTCGTGCTGACCGGCGCCCTGTACGCGTGGGGCAAAGATCGGCCCACGCCGACCCTTCTTCTTGCGTGCCTGAGGGCGGCAAGCCTCGCGACCCTGGGGTTCTTGCTGCTCGAGCCCATGCTGCGCATGGAGTCCGAATCCGAAGAACGCCCTGTTTTGCCAATCCTCGTGGACGCGTCGGCTTCCCAGTGGCTTGGTGCAGACAGCACACAATGCAGAGAGGCCGTGGCAGCGCTCGTGGACCAAATGCGCACCTGGGGCGAACCGTGGGATTGGGAGACGGAACTGTTTGCCTTCGACAGGGACACGCGCCCCTTGGACACATGGAACCCCCAGGGCAAGCGAACCAACCTGGGTGGGGCGTTGCAAACCATGAAAGACCGTTACGTCCATCGCAACGTGCCGGCCATGGTCCTGGTCACCGATGGACGAGCCAACCGTGGACCCAACCCTGAATTTGGTGTCGACCTCCTGGACGTCCCCCTCTTTGTCGTCGGGACAGGCGACACCTCTGCCATCAAGGACGTCGAGCTCACCCGTGTGAGGCTCAACGACGTGGCCTACTTGGGCAATGGCTTCCCGGTTGAGGTCACGGTTCGGAGCCGTGACATGGTGGACGTGCCTTTGACCCTGAGTGTCACCGTGGATGGTGCACGCGTGACGGTCAAGGATGCCACCTGGACGCCATCCAAGGCCATGGACAGCCATGCTTGGTCGTTGCAATTGAGCAGCGATCGCCCCGGACCACTGAGCATTCGGGCTTCTGTCTCAAGCGATGGAAGCGTGTCGGAAGCGTCGTTGGAAAACAACGCACGCACCGAGACCATTGACATCCTCGAAAGCCGGCGTCGCGTGCTGTTTCTTGCCCGCGCACCCCACCCCGATTTGGCCGCACTCCGGGCTGCAGCCGAAACCAACCGCCACCAACAAACGGAGGTGGTTTGGATGGAAGACTTGGCCAATGGCATGGTGCTCCCTGAGCACGACGTGGTGGTCCTTCATCACATGGAACCCTCCCTCATGCCCAGCGGTGTTTTGGAAGCCTTGGATGGCACGAACGCGGTTTGGTTTTTGGGGCACAGCGAAACCGATTGGAACCAGTGGTCTGGGGACGCAGTGGGGTTTCAAATGGAAGCAGAACCCCTGGTCACGGAAGCCCAAGGATTGGCCAACGAGGCATTTGAGTCCTTCCCCTTGCCTGCGGGCCTCGACGGGGCGCTCGCCCTTTGGCCTCCCCTGGCAGCTCCCACGGGGCAATACAACGTGACGCCATCCTTCCAGTCCGTCCTTCACCAGCAGGTGGGTCCAGTGAAGACTTCGTGGCCTTTGTGGGGCATCCGGAAGGGCAACGAGCTGCGCACCGCCGTGACACTGGGCGAAGGCCTGTGGCGGTGGCGCATGCAAGACATGGCCCGCCACGACGGGATGGCCGTCACCTTCGATGCCTTGGTGAATGGCACGCTTCAGTTTTTGAGTAGCCGGGATGACGTGAAGCGCCTCCGGGTTGTGGCCCCCGAACGCATCGACGAAGACCTCCGGTGCGTGTTGCGGGCGGAGGTGTACGACGCGTCGCTCTCGCCTTCGAAGGAAGCTGACGTCCGGCTTTCGCTTCAACCACGCGGTGGACTTTCCACCAACCACGCCTTTGTGGCCCGCGGGCTTGACTGGGAACTCGATTTGGGCACCCTCCTTCCCGGGGTGTACGACTGGACCGCCACATGCGACCAAGCAGGCGACATGTTGACAGAGCGAGGGGTCTTGGTCGTGAATGCAGTGCAAGCCGAAGCCACGTTGCAACCCGCCAATCACCGCCTGCTCCGCCGCATGGCTGAGGCCACCCTAGGATCGTTCTTGGGCGCCCTAAGCACCTCGAATGACCTCGACGCCTTGCAAGCCCAATGGTCGTCTTTCGCAAGTGCCCTGGAAGCCCCCAGCGTCATCCATCGTTCCACGGAACGCTTGCCCCTTCACTTGCAACCCTGGCTTCTCGTTCTGCTCCTCGTCCTGCTAGCCTCCGAGTGGGCCATTCGACGCGCAGGCGGAGGACGTTGAATTGAGGGCTTCACGCCTTGTCTCGCCTCCTCGGGGATGATTACCTTTCTGGCATGAATATGTCTGCTTCTCCCGAAGAACGCCGCAAGCTGCGTTCCCTCCTTGTTTTGTTGGTTGTTTTGTTGCCCGTGTTCATGTTGTGGGGCTCCTTGACTGTCACCGTGCCCTCGGGCTACGCGGGGTTGACCTTCCACACGTTTGGCGAAGGCGTGGACCCTGACGAGGCACCCTTGAAGAGCGGATTCCACTTCAAGGCCCCTTGGAACAAGGTGTACGAATACGAGATCCGTCAGACCGAACAAATGGAGGCCCTGGAAGTGTTGAGCTCCAACCTCCTGAAGATCAACATGGACATGACCGTGTTCACCCAACCCCAGTACGAAAACCTTGGCCGGTTGGAAATTGAGCGGGGACGGAATTACGAAGAAAAGGTCATCCGCCCTGCCATGCGGTCGGTGGCGCGGGAAGTCATCGCCAAGTATCTCCCTGAGGAATTCAACACGACGAAGCGCGAACAAATCCAACTGGAAATCAAAAATCAATTGGCGAACAAACTCGCGGAGAACTACATCCAGTTGAACGACGTGCTCATTCGCAACATCACCCTCCCCACGACGTTGGAGCAAGCCATTGAGCGGAAGTTGCAGCAAGAACAAGAGTCGTTGGAGTACGAGTTCCGTTTGGAAAAGGCCCAAAAGGAAGCCGACCGCTTGCGCATCGAGGCCGCAGGCATCCGGGACTTTGAGGAAATCATCTCCAAAGGCTTGAGCGACAAATTGCTCAAATGGAAAGGCATTGAAGCCACCAAGGAAATTGCCAAGAGCAACAACACCAAAATTGTCGTGGTCGGCGGTGGCGACGACGGCCTGCCACTCATCCTCGGAGACAATTGATTCGAGGCATCAAGGACCTACGAATAAGGTCAAACGCAAACGACCCGCCGGTTGGCGGGTCGTTTTGCTTGGTTGAAGTCCTGCCGAGGCAGGCAGTCGATCAACGCTCTTCCATCAAGCCCAGCTCCACGCCGCGCTTCATGGCTGCCAGCACACCGATTTTGCTGATGGTGCGAATGGCCTTGGCAGACACTCGCAGCGTCACCCAACGGTCCTCTTCAGCGATGTAGAAACGCTTGCGCTGGAGGTTGGGATAGAAACGACGCTTGGTCCTGCGCTTGGAGTGTGACACGTTGTTTCCAACCATCACTTTCTTTCCGGTAATTTCACAGACGCGGCTCATGGGTCAAAATTTAGGACTGCAAAGAAACAACTTTTTGGTCATGTATCCAACCTTTCTTGTTGGATTGCTTGAAACAAATGGGTCAAAATTCTGCGTGTCGCCCGTTCCACGATGCGCTGGCGCTCCCTGCCCAAGTGGTGGCACCACGCCTCCTCCCCTTGAGGGCCTGAGATGGCCATCCACACCATGCCCACCGGCTTGGCTTCCGAACCACCCCCTGGACCCGCGACCCCAGACGTGGCGAGACCCCAAGTGGCGCCCATGGCGTGCTTCACCCCTTTGGCCATGGCCTTGACCACTGTTTCGCTGACGGCCCCATTCGCTTCCAAGACTGCTGCGTCCACCCCCAAGGCGTCCCGCTTGACATCGTTGCTGTAAGCCACGACGCCCCCGAGAAAGCTCGCGCTGGCACCCGGGACGGCTGTGACCATCGCAGCCACCGATCCGCCCGTGCAAGACTCCGCCACAGCGAGGGTTTCCCCTGCCGACGACAGCGCCTTCAACGTGGCTGGCGCCAGGCCGTGGTCGCCTCGGCCGACGAAATGGCTTCCGATTTGGCCAATCAACGACACCACTTCTGCCTCCAGCAAGCCTTGCAGGGCCTCGCGATTCTCCTTGGAGCCCTTCACGCCCAAGCGCATTTTGACTTGACCTGGCGAAGGCAAATAGGCCAAGCCCACACCCTTGGCCGCAAGTCCTTCCTCCCAATCGGACACCATGGCCGCCAACGAACTCTCGCCGATGCCCGACGTCATGACCGTCTCGTACAGCGTCGTGGGCAGTTCAAAATGATTCCGAAGGCGAGGCAACACTTCCTTGTCCATCAACCCTTCCATCTCGTACGGCACCCCGGGCAAGCTTACCACCACGGAACCATTGGCCCGTTCAAACCACATGCCGGATGCGGTGCCCAGTGGGTTCGGCAGCGCCGTGCACGACGCAGGCAACATGGCCTGAAGGCGATTGACTTCGAGGAAGGGAACGTTTCTGGAACGGAACCAAGCCGCGATGTTCTCGGCGATGTCCTCATGCATGACGAGTTCTGTCCCAAAATGCTTGGCCAAGGTTGTTTTCGTGATGTCGTCCTTGGTGGGACCAAGCCCTCCCGTCAACAGCACCACATCCGCCTCGGTCTCTGCGCGATTCAATGCATGTACAATCGCCTGTTCGTCGTCGGCAATGGCCTCCACCCCGACGACGCGCCACCCATCTTCCGTCAACCGCTTGCCCATCCACGAGGCGTTGGTGTTGACCGTTTGGCCAATCAACAACTCGTCACCGATGGATACAAT
>CAZKGY010000093.1:0-6394 GCA_964552305.1 uncultured Comamonadaceae bacterium | reverse complement strand
CGGCGGACCCATCACCGAGGCCGCGAGCGATGCGTTCGAAGCGACCTTCCGTCAGCACTTGATCAACAACCAAGCCTTGGCGAAGGCCGTGTATCCCGGCATGAAGCGCGCGCAGTGGGGACGCATCGTCAACGTCATCAGCACCTCCGTGAAGGCTCCGCTGGCGGGATTGGGGGTGTCCAACACCGTGCGTGGCGCCGTGGCCAATTGGGCCAAAACCTGGGCCAACGAGGTCGCCACCGACGGCATCACCGTCAACAACGTCCTGCCCGGGGCCACGTTGACCGCACGGCTGACGACCCTCGCCGCGGCCAAGGCGGAAAAGACCGGCCAAACGCCGGACGAGGTGCTCGCAACCATGGCGAGCAAGGTGCCTGCTGGACGCGTCGGCCAACCCGAAGAAATTGGCCACGCCATTGCCTTCCTTTGTTCACCTGCGGCTGGGTATATCTCGGGAATCAATTTGCCAGTCGATGGGGGTCGAACCGCCTCCTTGTAGCTTACATTCGTCCCTCGAACGTCAATCTATACGTCGATGAATTCACACACCAACGCCGCCGTTCAGGCGTTCATGGATCTCGTTGCGCATCGCAACCCGAACGAACCCGAATTTTTGCAAGCCGTGGAAGAAGTGGCAGAGACCATTGTTCCTTTCATGGAGTCCAACCCCAAGTACAAGGAAGCCCGAATCTTGGAGCGCATTGTGGAACCCGAACGCGTGCTCATGTTCCGCGTCCCTTGGACCGGAGACGATGGCGAAGTCCACGTCAACCGCGGATACAGGGTCGAATTCAACAGCGCCATTGGGCCTTACAAAGGCGGGCTTCGTTTCCACCCAACCGTCAACCTCAGCATCCTCAAGTTTTTGGGGTTTGAGCAGATTTTCAAAAACTCCCTGACCACCCTGCCGATGGGTGGAGGAAAGGGTGGTTCTGACTTCGATCCCAAAGGCAAAAGCGACGCAGAAGTCATGCGCTTCTGCCAGAGCTTCATGACCGAGCTCGCCCGGCACATTGGTGCCAACACCGACGTCCCTGCGGGAGACATCGGCGTGGGCGGCCGTGAAATTGGCTACATGTTTGGCCAATACAAGCGCATTCGAAACGAATTCACCGGCGTCCTCACCGGGAAGGGCTTGAATTGGGGCGGATCGTTGATTCGCCCTGAAGCGACGGGCTATGGCTGCGTCTACTTCGCCGAGGAAATGCTCAACCACAAAGGCGACAGCATCCAAGGGAAGACGGTGGCGATTTCAGGGTCCGGGAACGTGGCGCAATTCGCCGCCCAAAAGTGCCTCCAACTGGGAGCCAAGGTGGTGACCATGTCCGACTCCAAGGGCACGATTCACGACCCTGAAGGCATCGATGAGGGCAAGCTGGCGTACATCATGGACTTGAAGAACGTCCAGCGCGGCAGGATCAAGGAGTATGCGAACGCCTACAGCTCGGCCACCTTCCTCGAAGGCCAACGTCCTTGGAGCGTGTCGGTCGACGTGGCCCTTCCATGCGCCACGCAAAACGAATTGAACGGCGACGAAGCCAACGCCTTGCTGGCCAACGGTTGCGTATGCGTCGCCGAGGGCGCGAACATGCCTAGCACGCCCGAGGCCATCGAGGCATTCGAAGCGGCCGGCATTTTGTTTGCACCAGGCAAGGCTTCCAACGCGGGCGGCGTGGCCACCTCAGGGTTGGAGATGTCTCAGAATTCCTTGCGCTACAACTGGACGCGCGAAGAGGTCGACGCCAAGTTGCACCGCATCATGAAAGACATCCACGCCCAATGCGTTTCCTACGGCCGTCAGGACGATGGACGCGTCGATTACGTGAAGGGCGCGAACATCGCTGGGTTTGTCAAGGTCGCCGATGCCATGCTTGACCAAGGCGTGGTGTAACTTCGCGTCATGATGAAACCCCACTTTGCAAGCCTTGTGCACGCCGTGGCCTTGATCGGCCTCGGAGGCTTTGGCTACCTCTCTTCGGAAACGCCTTCTGTCACCGCGCTCATTCCCGTGGTCTTCGGTGCCTTGCTCCTCGCCATGAACCGCGGAGTCAAGAACGAAAACAAAGCCATCGCCCACGTGGCGGTGCTGCTCACCTTGTTGATCATCGTCGGGTTGGTGAAGCCCCTGACCGGCGCCATGGGCCGTGGCGACAACGCGGCCGTGGGTCGCGTGGCCGTCATGCTCGTGCTCGGGTTGAATGCCATGGTTGCCTTCGTGCGCAGCTTCATTGCCGCCCGGAAAGCCCGCGGGTGATTCGAGCCATGGTCGGGCGATTGCCGTTGCCTTCCCTGCCATGGTTTGGCTGGGCGCTGCTATGCGTGATGCTCCTCCAATGCGGTGGGAGCGACGAAGCGGAAGCCCCGTTCAATCCCGCCACCGACATGGGGGCGGCAGGACTTGATTTGGCCAACGCATCGCGCATGTACATCATGAAGTGCGCCATGTGCCATGGGGAAGATGGGGCACCCGTGCTCAGCAACGCCCCAGACCTTCGAACGAGCGTCATGAGCGTCGAAGAACGCGTGGCCATCATCGCGTACGGCAAAGGAACCATGCCGCCCCATCGAGACATGCTTGACATGCCGACGATTCGTGGGCTGGCCGTTTACATCGAATCCTTCCGACAACACTGAGCTCCATGGGGAACAAACGTCAACCCGTGTCCACCGCGAAGCCAGCCGAAACGTGCGTGCTCATTGGCTTGGCCACCCGGCACCAACGGAGGGAACAACTCGAAGAATACCTCGACGAACTGGCCTTTTTGGCGGAAACCGCCAAGGCGGAAACCAAGCGCGTGTTCATTCAAGGGTTGGACAAACCTGACGTCCGCACCTTCGTGGGGTCAGGAAAGCTCCAAGAAATCAAGGAGTATGTCGAAGAGGAGGACATCGACATGATCGTGTTTGACGACGAACTGAGCCCGATCCAACTCCGAAACATCGAAAAGGAAATCCCTGAGCGGAAGGTGCTCGATCGCACGAACCTCATTTTGGACATCTTCGCCCAACGCGCCGCCACGGCCCATGCCAAGACCCAGGTGGAATTGGCCCAATACCAGTACTTGCTTCCAAGGTTGACAAACATGTGGACGCACCTTCAAAAGCAAAAGGGTGGCATCGGCATGAAAGGCCCAGGAGAGAAAGAAATCGAGACGGACCGCCGGGTCATTCGCGACCGAATCGCCCTGCTCCGCAAGCAATTGGCTGGGATTGACAAGCAGATGGCGACCCAGCGGAAAAACCGCGGCGCCATGATTCGGGTGGCCCTCGTCGGCTACACGAACGTGGGCAAGAGCACGCTGATGACGCTGCTTTCCAAGAGCGACGTCTTCGCCGAAAACAAGCTGTTCGCCACCCTCGACACCACGGTCCGCAAAGTGGTGATTGACAACCTCCCCTTTTTGATGAGCGACACGGTGGGGTTCATTCGAAAGCTGCCAACCCAACTGATTGAAAGCTTCAAAAGCACCTTGGACGAAACCAGGGAAAGCGACCTGCTCATCCACGTCATCGACGTCAGCCATCCCCAGTTCGAGGACCACATGGCCGTGGTGGAGCGAACGCTCACGGACATCGGGAGCGACAGCAAGCCAACGTTTGTCCTCTTCAACAAAATTGACCAGCTTCGGGATCCTGAAGGCGAACGCACGCGGGAGGATTTGATTCGGGGCATTCGCGAACGGTTCGAGGCGCAGGGCCACGACTTGCTGTTTGTGTCGGCGAAGACGAAGGAGGGGCTGGATGCGCTTCGGAGGGTCCTGTACGAAAAGGTGAAGGAGCTCCACATCAAGCGCTACCCCTACAACCACTTTTTGTACTGAACGCATTGCTACCTTCGAAGCATGACGAGCATCCGACAAGAACGCGTGGCCGAATTGATCAAAAGGGAGTTGAGCATGGTGTTTCAACGCCAAGCGACCACCTGGTTTGACGGCATGTTCATCACCGTGACGATGGTGCGCATTGGGCCGGATCTTGGGTTGGCCAAGGTCTACCTCAGCTTCATGGCGGTGCCTGACAAAAAGAAGGCCTTGGCGCGTGTCGAAGTCGAGGCTTGGCGGGTGCGCAAGGCTTTGGGAGACAAGGTGGGCAAACAACTCCGCCGCGTGCCCGAGCTGAACTTCTACATCGACGACAGCCTCGACTACGTCGATTCCGTCAACCAGGCACTCCAATCGTAAGTGGTTCATGAGGCTGCCCGCTAGACTCGCGTTTCGCTACATCGTCAAACGAAGGTCTGGCACCTTGGTGCATGTGATTTCAGGAATCTCCGTCTTGGTCATCGCCGCCGTGACCACGGCCATGGTGGCCATCCTTTCTGCATTCAATGGCATCGAAGACTTGGTCTCCTCCCTCTTCGGCACCTTGGACGCCCCATGCGCCGTCGTCGCGGAATCGGGGCCGACCCTTCCGGAGGATCTGGGGGCTGTCCTTGCACAGGCTAATGGCGTGGCTGAGTGGGCGGCCGTCTTGGAAGAAGAATGCGTCGTTCGCGCCGGCGAGGCAGTGCGGGTCGCCTCCATGATGGGCGTCGATGCGTCGTATTCCAAGGTGTCGGGCATCGAAGACGCGGTGTTTGAAGGCGCCTACATGATTCACGATGGCCCCATGGCCTGCGCTTGCTTGGGGTTGGGCGTTCGAAGCGAGCTCGGACTCGTGGGCGACAGCGTGGATGCCCCTTTGTTTTCGGTGAGTGCACCCATGCGGGGGAAGCGGCTTGCAAGGCACCGCGAACGTGCGTTTCAAACCGTGGGCCTCCACGCCTGTGGTACGTTCTCCATCAATGCAGACCTCGACACCCGTTTCCTGCTGGTACCCTTGGAGGCCGCGCAAGAAGCCTTGGGTCGGCCTGGCGAGGTGGGCCGTTACGAAGTCATGGGCTTGCCTGGGTGGACCGAAGAAGCCCTTGCCGCGTCGTTGCAGGAGGCCTTGGCCGATGTGCCCAACGCCATGGTGCGCACCCGATCCCAAAAGCATCAATTCATCACGAAGACCAACCGTGCCGAAAAATGGGCCACGTTCGCCATCCTGAGCTTCATCCTGGTGGTGGCGGCCTTCAACATCATGGCCTCGTTGACCATGCTGCTTTTGGACAAAAAGCGCGACCTCGAGGTGCTCAAGTCCATGGGCATGCCGATGGGGATGATGCAACAGGCCTTTGGACTTCAAGGCCTCGTCATCAACGTGGCAGGAGGCTTGGTCGGTGCCACGTTGGGCACGCTACTCGTGCTCGGGCAAGCGCGCTACGGCTGGTTGAAGCTGCAAGGCTCCGTGGTGCCATCGTACCCCGTGCGGCTGGACGCACTGGATGTGCTGGGCACGCTGGTGGTCGTCGTGTTGGTCGGGGGACTTGGGTCGTCCGCCATGGTCCGTCACCTCATCCGGCGACAGCACGGCCATTGAGTCAGACGGCCACCCCAAAGTCGTGGCCCGCAAACACCTCTGAGATCTCGGTGAGTTTGGCCTCGATGGCCTCGGGTTGGTCCAAGGTAACCAAAGCCAAACGGTGTTCCTTGAAGTGTGGCAAGCCCCGGAAGTAATTCGCGTAGTGACGCCTCATCTCCACGATGCCGAGTCGCTCCCCTTTCCACTCAAGGCTGTGCCTGAAGTGGGTCCGCACCGCACGAATCCGCTCTTCCATGTCAGGAGGTGTGCCCGCGTCGCCGGTCGCGAAGTAGTTCTTCACCTGCTGAAAAAACCATGGTGCGCCAATGGCCGCCCGCCCCACCATGATGCCATCCACGCCGTACTTGTTCTTGTACCTCAGCGCCTTTTCAGGGCTGTCGATGTCGCCGTTGCCGAAGACGGGAATGGTCATGCGAGGGTTGTCCTTGACTGCGGCGATCAACGACCAGTCCGCCTCGCCTTTGTACATCTGTGCACGGGTGCGGCCGTGGATGCTGATGGCCTGGATGCCCACGTCTTGAAGACGCTCGGCGACTTCCACGATGTACTTGCTGTTGTCGTCCCAGCCGAGGCGCGTTTTGACGGTCACGGGCAGGGAGCAGGTGTCCACGATCTCCTTGGTCATGGCCACCATTTTGGGGATGTCTTGCAGAATGCCCGCCCCGGCGCCGCGGCAGGCGACCTTCTTCACCGGGCAACCGTAATTGATGTCCACCAAGTCCGGCTTGGCTGCCTCTGAAATCGCCGCAGCCTCCCGCATTGACTCGATTTCTGACCCAAAGATTTGGATGCCGATGGGGCGCTCGTAGTCGAAAATGTCCAGTTTGGCCACGCTTTTCGCGGCATCTCGGATCAGGCCCTCCGACGAAATGAACTCTGTGTACATCATGTCCGCCCCATATTCCTTGCACAACGCACGGAATGGCGGGTCGCTCACATCCTCCATGGGGGCAAGCAAGAGCGGGAATTCTCCCAAATCGATGTCTCC
>CAZKGY010000092.1:0-6429 GCA_964552305.1 uncultured Comamonadaceae bacterium | reverse complement strand
GGGGACAAGCCAGTCACGCGGTTGTACTGCCCAATCAGGCCGATGCCCGCCGACGTTCTCAACACGAGGCTTTTGGGGTTTTCGCCGGCGCTCTGCGTCAAGGGCGTGTACCATTCCGCCTTCACCTTCCACTTGTGGTATTCGACCCAACGGTACCTCGTTTGGTCGTCCACCGGGCTGCCGTCTTCGTTCACGTAAAAGTCATCCCCACGGAAGGCACTGTAGGGGGGCGTGGCCTTCACGCTGACCTGGACGTTGGAGCCCCACACAGGGAAAATCGGATCGCTCACCGAATTCCGTCCAAGCACCGCCGTCAAGGCCAGGTTGTTCGCGCGGCCATTGGTGAAGCTGAAGAACGAACCGAAGTCGTTCAAATCGAAATGCTGGTAAGACAAGGACGTCTGGAACACGAACCAATCGTCCGGCTTCTTCCAACGCTGGCCCAAACCGAGTTGGGCTCCCGTGATGACCAGGGATTGCCTGGCTTCGTTCACCACGCCGTCAATCATGCGAGGTTGTCCGTTCGACTGAATGGAACGCCATACGCTGAAGCTCAAAGAGTTTGGCTTTTTGCCGCCCAACCACGGCTCCGTGAAGCTGAAGTTGTAGCTCTGGAAAAACAGCCCATTCGATTGCGCACGCAACGAAAGTCGCTGGCCGTCGCCCGTGGGGATGGGACGCCATGTGCCCCGCTTGAACATCTTCGACGCGGCGAAATTCGTGAAGCTGATTCCCAGGGTTCCCACAACTCGGCCGCCACCCCAACCGCCACTGAGCTCAATTTGGTCGGACGGCTTTTCCTCCACGGTGTATTCGATGTCCACGGTGCCGTCCTCGGGATGTTGGATCGGGTTGATGCCGAACGCCTCAGGGTTGAAGTACCCCAGTTGTGACAGCTCGCGCCGGGTACGGATGATGTCCGTCCGGCTGAACAAGTCGCCAGGACGCGTGCGAATTTCACGGTGAATGACGTGGTCGTTGGTCTTCGTGTTGCCTTGAACCAAGACGCGGCCAATGCGGAATTGCTGGCCTTCCATCATCCGAATTTCAATGTCGATGGTGTCTCCCGTCACCCGCTTCTCGATGGGAATGGCCTGGAAGGTCAAATAGCCGTCGTCCTGGTACAACGAGCTCAAATCCAACCCCTTCGGATCCATGAATACCCTGGTCTCGAGCCGCGACAGGCTGAACACCTCCCCTCGCTGGATGTCCAACAAGCTGTCCAACTGCGTGGTGCGGTACTTCGTGTTGCCAGTGAATGTCAGGTCCCCGAAGTAGAACGGCTTCCCCTCTTCGACAAACACGTCGAGCAAGACTTCGCCTTCCTCGTTGCGACTCACGCTGTCACGCAAGATTCTTGCGTTTCGGTACCCCTCGCCATGGTAGAAATTGACGACGTTGTTGAGGTCTGTTTGGAAGGACCCTTCGAGGTACTTCGACGGTTTGTAGAACCGCCACCAACGACGCTCCTTTGTTTCCTTCAACTTCTTGGCCAAATCGCTCGCCTCGAAGGCAGTGACCCCGTGAAATCGGATTTGGTCCACCTTGACCTTCTCCCCTTTGTCGATGTGGATGCGAAGCTTGGTGCCGTTGTCAAACAACGTGTCAGGCGTTTGCTCCATCGCAATGTCCACGTCCAAGAACCCTTTGTCCACGTAGTGTTCCCGGATGCGTTTGTTCGCCACCGCCAACACGTTGTCGTTCACAATGCGCCCCGTCAACAAGTCGATTTTCCCCTTGATGGTTTCCTGTTCCGAGCGTCCCACGCCCGCGATGCTGTAGCGCGTCAACCGGGGAAGCTCCGTCACACGGATGACCAAGTACACGTCGCGGCCTCGAGCCTCGGCGACTTCGATTTGGACGTCCGCGAACAAGTCCTGCTGCCAAAGCCCTTCAATGGCGCGGCGGATGGCGTCACCCGGAATCTCCACCTCTTGGCCCACTTGGAGTGCACTGAAGAGCTTGATGGCCTGCACGTCGGTGTGCTCGGCCCCCAACACGCTCAGGCCCGCAATGCGGTAGGTGCTCGTGAGCGACAGGTTGATGGGGTTGTCGTCGCCTTGGCCATGCATGGTGTTTCCAAGCGCAAGCGCCAAAGCCGCCCACAGCATCCATCCTCTTGCGATCATCGTCTTAGGCATTTTGTGGCAGTCCGCCGAAGCGGCGTTCTCGGTTTTGGTAATCGCGGATGGCGTCGAAAAAATGTTCCTTGCGGAAATCGGGCCAAAGCACGGACGTGAAATGGAACTCCGCGTAAGCCAGCTGCCAAAGCATGAAGTTGCTGATGCGATGCTCCCCTGATGTCCGAATCATCAGCTCAGGGTCCGGCAAGTCGGACGTTTGGAGGTGCGAATCGATGGTGGAAGGCAACACCTCTTCCGGCGTCACGCCCTCGCGCATCATGGCGCGAATGGCCTCCACCATCTCCCATTTGGCGCTGTAGCTCAGGGCGAGCACCAAATCCAGGTGCACTTCGCCTGCGGGTCCATCCTTCACGCGATCCAACTCGTCTTGGCATGCTTTGGGCAACGAAGACAAATCCCCAATCGCACGCAAGCGAACCCCCTTGGAACCCAATTCCTCGGCCTCTTTGACGATGGTCTTGACAAGAAGATCCATCAAGGCATCCACCTCTTCCTTGGGGCGGTTCCAGTTTTCCGTGCTGAAGGCGTAAAGGGTCAAAAAACGGACACCGCTTTCCAACGCCCCTTCCACCACCGAGCGAACCGAATCGACGCCATGGGCGTGGCCAAAGACCCTTTGCTCGCCCCGGCGCTTGGCCCAACGGCCATTGCCATCCATGATGATTGCCACGTGCTCAGGCACGCGGTGCGGGTCGATGCCGGCCGCCTTCATGGCCCGGTTTCGGGCCTCAAGGGTGTGGGTTCGAGGGGTCGTCATTGCTCCCAGCAAGTTGTGGGTTTTTTGCTCACCCGAAATCCCAAAGAGACCAAAAAATACCCGTACCGGTCGTTGCGTCCTGGATCCCCCCGTTGCAACCCGGCTCGGTCGCTGTTCACCCCGCCCAACCCCGCGTCCGAGGGATCGGCGTAATCCACCGCGGTTTGGCCCCTCTCTCCGCGCAACAAGGAAGGATCGACGTACACGGTGCTGACGTCGTCCAGGTAGTCCGTCCAAAGTTTGCGCGCGCCGAATTCCATCTGAAAGGACATGGCCTCCCCAAGCGTGCCCTTCAAGCCAATGCCGTAGGGGATGGCCACGCCACCCAAGAGGTACGGGTCAGCCCCCTCCATAAAACCCTGCCCTTCCGTGGACAGCGGCTGCAACGGCACGGGGTTGCCAAAGTCGTCCAGCGCGCTTGGGTCATGCGTGAACACAGCAACACCCGCCATCATGAAAGGCATGAGCCTTCTTCGAGGCACCCCCACCACGTAGTCGCGGTAGTTCAACTCCGCCATGACCGAGTATTCCATGACCTCGTTGATGACCATGAGATTTCGCTCTTGCTGCCACGCGTTGGGATGGTCGGCGTCGTGGGCCTCGATGGTGCCTTTCATGAATTGGGCACGCCACGCAAACCGGGAGTTGATGTTGTGGCGAAAAAAGCCGCCTTGGGAGACGTGGAAGCGCCCTCGCAAGACATTGCCCGGGTTCAAGTCGCCGGTGTACCACATGGTCCCCAACTGAAGGCCCAATTCCTTGCTGCTGCCCCTTCGGTTGATTTGGCCGTCGGCAGAAAAGGCCGTCACGCCCAGCAAGAGGCAGAGAACCTTCGCGTACGACCCCAACATGGAGCTTGCAAAACGGCGTGACATGGAGGACATCATGGGAATCAACGCACGAAAATACAAGGGATTGCCTTCCCTTTATCGCTCCCTGGGGTCAAGTCCCCAGTGCATTTTTTGACGAACCGTGGAAAAAAAGTCTTGGTGCTCCAGGTTCACGAGTTTGATGCGGAATGGCGCAGGTTTGATCACCACTTCTTGTTCCGGATCCAAGGGAAACGAACGGCTGTCCATGCTCAGCAAAAACTGGGCGTCTCGGCCTCCTGCCACCAGGGTGATTTCGCCGTCCAATGGCACCACCAGTGGTCGGTCGTTCAGGTTGTGAGGCGCCACAGGGGTGACGACCACCACTTCCGAACCGGGCAACACGATGGGCCCGCCTGCGCTGAGGCTGTAGGCCGTCGATCCTGTGGGCGTGCTCACGAGCAACCCATCTGCCCAGTAGGTGTTCACGAAGGTGCTGTTCCTGTGAACATCCACGACCACCATGCTCGCTGTGTCACGCTTGTGAATCACCACCTCATTCAGGGCATAGGGGAACGCCCCGAGGTCCGTCCCATCCACGTGCACTTCAAGCAAGGCCCGTTCCTCCAACCACGTGGTGCCAGCCACCAACGCATCCATGGCCAAATCGAAGGCCTCCATGCTGACGTTGCTCAGGAATCCCAGGCGACCCGTGTTCACCCCCAAAATGGGCACTTCGCCTTTCCTAGTCTTGGTGGACGACTCGAGGACCGTGCCGTCGCCCCCAAAAGCCACGAGCAAATCCACCCCTTCCGGCACGTCTCCCCCAAACGTCTGAAGGCCTTCCGGCAAGGTCATGTGGTCGCTCAACTCGGCCTTGTAGTCCTCCGCAATCCAAGCAGAAGGGTCCATGGCAACGATGCGCTCCATGGCGAGTTTCAACGCCTCCGCATCGCTGGGAGGCACGGCTTTTCCGAAGATGGCGAGTTTCATGGATTCACGGTTCCAAATACCTCATGAACGCTTCAAACTTGGCCCGCATCTCGTCCTCAACTTCCGGGGCGTTGTAGAAGCTCTGCACCACAAATTCGTGCCGGCGCAGGGTGGAAAGCAGCGATTCAATTTCCTCCGTGTTCACCTTGAACGTGACTTCGAGGAACTCGCTGTCTTCGACAGGGGCCACGTTGAAGCTGGTGATTTGGGCGCCATCGGCTTCGACGATGCGCATGAGGGAGGCTGGGCTCAAGTCCTTGGGCAACACTTCCAACACGATGGTGCTTCCGGGGAAGCCCCATCCCGCGCGTTTGGCCAAAAACCGCAACACCGAACCCCTGTCCACCGACCCGCGGTAAAGCCCTTCATCCACGACCGGCAGCACATCCACATCCGACCATCCCATGCGCGCCACGATGTCGTACACGTGCAAGTCTGGGGCGATGGATTCTTGGTCGAGGGTGGCTTCCGCCATGAGCGAGAGCTCGTCCATCTCAAGCAAGTGACCTTCCGAAACGGTGCCTTTGAACGAGTCGTCTTCGACCACGGGAAGGTGCATGAGTTTGAACTCATCCATGAGGCCCAAGGCTTTGGACACCGAATCGGTCAACGAAAGGACAGGAAGGTCCAACGACAGAATTCTCTGGGCTCGCATGGCGTAATTTCGCGTTATCAATCCAAAGATACGGATGACTCGACTCAGCGTCAATGTGAACAAAATCGCCACCCTGCGCAACGCTCGCGGAGGCGACAGGCCCAATGTGGTTTTGGCAGCCCAACGGATTGAGTCCTACGGCGCGGATGGCATCACGGTCCATCCCAGACCCGACGCCCGGCACATCACCTACGACGACGTACGCGCCCTCAAACAGGTCGTGTCCACGGAGTTCAACGTCGAAGGCTATCCCAACGAACGCTTCGTGGAACTGGTGCTCGAAGTCGGTCCAGACCAAGTGACCTTGGTGCCCGACCCCCCTGACGCCTTGACGAGCAACGCCGGTTGGCGGGTGACCCAGCATCGTGACATGCTGCAGGACGTGCTGAGCACCTTTCGCCAAGCGGGCATTCGAACGTCCATTTTCATGGAAAACGACCGCCGAGAAATCGAAGCCGCCGCGGAAGCAGGCGCCGACCGCATCGAGTTGTACACCGAACCCTTCGCCGTGGCTTACCCCGAGGTGGGCGACCAAGCAGCAGAACCCTTCGCCCAATCTGCGGCCTTCGCCCATTCGTTGGGCCTGGGTGTGAATGCAGGCCACGACCTGAACATGCAAAACCTCGGGGCCTTCGCGCGTCAAGTGCAGCCGTTGGACGAAGTCAGCATTGGGCATGCCTTGATTGCCGATGCCTTGTACGTGGGCCTGGCCAACGCGGTGGCCCAATACCGGGCATGCCTGCACAACCATCCTGCGACTTGAGCTCCTTGGAATTGCACGCCCGGCACCTGCCTGGACCCACCAACGCGAGCCAACCCCCGCTGCTCATCTTGCACGGGCTGCTCGGCAGTTCCGACAATTGGCAAAGCCTGGGCAAACGATACGCTTTGGCCCAAGACGTGTGGATGTTGGATGCCAGAAACCATGGCAAAAGCCCCCACCACCCCGAACACAGCTACGAACACATGGTGGCTGATTTGCGGGCATTCATGGACCTTCATGGCATGCCGAAAGCAGATCTCCTGGGACACAGCATGGGGGGCAAAACGGTGATGGCGTTCGCCGAAGCC
>CAZKGY010000091.1:0-6489 GCA_964552305.1 uncultured Comamonadaceae bacterium | reverse complement strand
CAAACAGGCATGCGAGCGAATTTTGGCCGACCACACGCGTGTCGACCGACGCCGCCGGGTGGCACTCCTTCGTTACTTCAACCCGGTGGGCGCTCATCCTTCCGCGCTGTTGGGGGAATTGCCGCTCGGCACGCCCAACAACCTCGTGCCCTTCTTGACCCAAACGGTCGCGGGAATCCGTGAGTCCCTCACCGTGTTTGGCGACGACTACGACACCAACGATGGAACGTGCATTCGCGACTACTTGCACGTCATGGACCTTGCCGAAGCGCATGTGAAAGCGTTGGATTGGTGTCGGGAATCCACCCATGAAGGGCGGTGTCGTGCCTTCAACTTGGGCAGTGGCTCTGGGGCATCCGTGATGGAGGTCATTCAAACATTCGAAGCAGCCACAGGCCTCAAGGTGCCCTTCCGCATGGGCGAACGGCGGCCGGGAGACGTGGTGGCCATTTGGGCCGATCCTTCTCGGGCGCTTGCCGAGTTGGGATGGCGAACCAAATGCTCCCTCAAGGAAGCGTTGGCCGATGCATGGCGTTGGCAAACGGCTCAGAAAAGCGACAGCCAGACGCACGCGTAACCGAGCGCGTACCCGGCATACAGTTCTTTCTGGGTGTGGGCGTTCAGGGTCAATCGGCTCCACCCCACTAGGCCCGACAACACAACCAACGTGGCCACCCAACCGTCGTCAAACATCCCTGTGCGCCAGACGACGTGGCTGTAAATCGCCATCACACCTCCTTGCGCAAGCATGTGCATGCTCACCTTGAATTGGAGGGTCACCAACCAGGCGCATCCAATGGACACCACGAGCCCCAAAAGCATGTTTTGGTAGAACAGCGGCACCTCCAGTTGCGATTGGGTATGCACCAAGAACCAGGCGGCCATTTGGTAGGCCAAGACCAGCAAGAAGGGCCAAATGCGCTCTTCTCGCCGGGAGATGTTTGCATCGGAAATGTATCCCCTTCGCTTCAGCATCGCCAACGAAATGGCAGGCGCGCCAGAGTTGATGAGCAACACAACCATCAAGTACGCAAACAAGGCTGGACGATGGACCAAGAACCCGTCAAAGACGTAGAGCATGACCAACGAGAAGGCCGGCATCAGCAAGGGGTGTGCCACCGCGCTGATGGCCTTCGCCAAGGCAAGGATGGTCTTCGTGTCGTTCAAAGTTCTTTCCTCAATCGCGCCACCGGAATGCCCAGCTGTTCCCGGTATTTCGCCACGGTTCGACGGGCGATGTTGTACCCCTTGGCGTTCAACAACACCCCCAACTTTTCGTCTGACAACGGCTTGCGCTTGTCCTCGGCATCGATGGCTTCCTCTAGGATCTTTTTCACCTCCCTGGAACTGACCTCTTCGCCCGAATCCGTGGTCAACCCTTCCGAGAAGAAACTCTTCAACAACAGGGTGCCGTAGGGGGTTTGGACATACTTGCTGTTGGCCACGCGGGACACGGTGCTGATGTCCATCCCGATGGTCTCGGCAATGTCCTTCAAAATCATGGGCCTCAAATCCACTTCATCCCCACTCAAGAAGTAGGCACGCTGATGGTCCACGATGGCCCGCATGGTGGACATGAGGGTGCGCTGCCGTTGCGCAATGGCATCGACAAACCACTTGGCGGCGTCCACCTTTTGCTTGACGAAGGTCAAGGCCTCCTTGGCGGCACGGTCTTGCTTCCCTCCCTGGGAATAGGTGTCCATCATCTCCTTGTACGTCCGGCTGATCCTCAAATCCGGCGCATTCCTGGCATTCAAGTGCACCGCGATGTCGTCGCCCTCCACGGACAACATGAAGTCCGGGATGACGTGTTGCACCGTCCGGCCAGACTCCGCCCCCGAATTGCCTGGCTTGGGGTTCAATTTGGTCAATTCCGCCAAGGCCTCCTTCAACCCTTCTTCGGTCAAGTCCAATTGCGTCTGAAGCTTCTCGAAGTGCTTTTTGGCAAAGGCGTCGTAGTGCGTTTCGAGCAAAGACTTGGCCACAGCCAGCGATTGCTGCCTGGGGTCGTCCGCCTCTTTTTCATGCTGCTTGCGCACGACCTGAAGCAACAGGCATTCTTTCAAATCCCGTGCACCCACCCCTGGCGGATCCAAGGTCTGGACCACCGCCAATGCGTCTTGCAGCGTTTCCAGCTCCACCTCAATGCCCTGCGTGAACGCCAAGTCGTTCACGATGCTCTCCAACTCCCGCCGCAGGTATCCGTCGTCTTCAAGGTGCCCAATCAGGTGTTCCCCAAACCGACGTATGTCTTCAGGCACGTCCAGCAATGCCAGCTGGTCCACGAGCAATTCGCGGAACGTTTGGCCACTGCCCAGCGGAATGTGCCTGTCCTCGACGTCCGCGCCATGGTTGCGGATGCTGAGCTGGTAGTCTGGCGTTTCGTCGTCGAGGTATTCCTGGAAATCGAAGTCCTCCATGGCTTCGGACGAATCTTCACGCTCGTCAAAATCGTCAGCCTCTGGGCCTTGTTCCACCCCTTCTTCCAGCGCAGGGTTTGCCTCCAGTTCTTGCTTGATTCTGGCTTCCAGCTCCAACGTAGGAACCTGCAGCAACTTCATGAGCTGAATCTGTTGAGGAGACAGCTTTTGAAGGAGTTTTTGCTGGAGGCTCTGCTTGAGCATGGGTTAGAATTCTGCGTTCAACGGCGTTCTTGGGAATGGAATGACGTCACGAATGTTGGTCATCCCAGTCACATACATCACAAGCCTTTCAAAACCCATGCCAAAACCGCAGTGCGGCGCCGAGCCAAACTTCCGGGTTTCCAAATACCACCACATGTGGTCTTCAGGGATGTTGAAATCCGCGCATTTGCGCTTGAGCACGTCCAACCGTTCTTCGCGCTGGCTGCCTCCGATGATTTCACCAATGCCAGGCACCAACACATCCATGGCGGCCACCGTCTTGCCGTCCTCATTCTCCCGCATGTAAAACGCCTTGATGCCCGCCGGATAGTCCGTGACAATGACCGGCCCTCCCACGTGCTTTTCCACGAGCCAGCGCTCGTGTTCGCTCTGCAAATCCACGCCCCATTCCACGGGATACTGGAATTTCTTCTTTTTGTACGGCTTGGAATTTTGGAGCAGCCGAATCGCCTCCGTGTAGGTGATGTGTGTGAAGGGGGCTTCCACGACAGCCTGCAATCGGGCCCGCAGCGGTTCTGCGTGACGTTCGGCCTGAGGCAACTGCTTTTCGGCATCCAGTTCTCTCTTCTCGAGGAAGGCCAAATCGTCTGCGCCGTGTTCTAGGGCATGCGCCAAGACGTGCTTCAAGCAATCCTCGGCGAGCGCCATGTCGTCCTTCAAATCGGCAAAGGCAATTTCTGGCTCAATCATCCAAAATTCCGCCAAGTGCCGGGACGTGTTGCTGTTTTCTGCTCGGAACGTGGGGCCAAACGTGTACACCTGCCCCAACGCCATCGCGCCCAACTCGGCTTCCAGCTGTCCGCTCACCGTCAGGTTGGCCTCCTTGCCAAAAAAGTCCTTGGACACATCGACGTCTCCCGTTTCCGTCTTCGGCACGTCGGACAAATCCAACGTCGTGACACGAAACATCTCGCCCGCCCCTTCCGCGTCCGAACCCGTGATGATGGGTGTGTGCAATTGGTAGAAACCCCGCTGATGAAAGAACTCGTGGATGGCAAATTGCAACAAGTGACGCAGGCGGAAGACCGCGCCGAAGGTGTTGGTCCGGAAGCGCAGGTGGGCCTTCTCCCTCAAGAAATCGAGGCTGTGCCGCTTCATCTGGATGGGAAACTCATCGGGATCTGCCCCCCCCAACACGCGCATGGAATCCACCTTCAGTTCGGTGGCCTGTCCTCCACCCTGGCTTTCCACCAGCGTGCCTGTAGCCTCCACCGCGGCGCCAGTATGCAGTTGCTTGAAGTCCGATTCGGCCACCTCGTCTTGGTCAATGACCCATTGCAAGTTGGACAGCGACGAACCGTCATTCACGGCCAGGAACCAGTCGTTTCGAAAGGTCCGAACCCAGCCACAAACCCTCACGGTCTGTCCCACGTGGGTCGCATCAAGGAGCTCGCTAATTCTGGTTCTCGGGGAGTGGGGTGCATCACTCATGGCAACGGCTTAGAAGGTTGTTTGGGGGCGCATCATGCGCTTACACAAACATAAGAACGCATGGCCCTGCAAGCGACAAAGCGTGCCGTCCATTTGGAGGACTGCAACCCTCCTTAGGATTCAATTTTTCCATCCCGCAACCGAACCGTTCGGTGGGCGCAGGCGGCAATGTCTTTCTCGTGGGTCACCAAAATCACCGTATTCCCGGCCTGCTGGATCTCCGAAAACAATTCCATGACCTCGTTAGACGTGGTGGTGTCAAGGTTTCCCGTGGGCTCATCGGCAAGGATGATGGACGGATTCATGACCAAGGCACGGGCCACCGCCACCCTTTGACGCTGGCCGCCACTGAGTTCGTTGGGTTTGTGGTCCATCCTGTCCGCCAATCCCACTTGGGTCAGCACCTCGCTGGCCCGAATTTCTCGCTGTTCCCTGGGAATTCCCGCATAAATCATCGGCAAAGCCACGTTTTCCAGCGCAGAATAGCGGGGCAACAAATTGAACGTCTGGAAGACAAACCCAATTTCCCGGTTGCGGATGTCCGCCAAGGCGTCGTCGTCCAAGGCACTCACGTCTTGGCCGTTGAGCACGTACCGGCCGGAGGTGGGGCTGTCCAAGCAACCCAGCATGTTCATCAACGTTGATTTTCCCGAGCCTGAAGGCCCCATCAAGGCGACGTACTCGTTGCGGGCAATGTCCAAGTCCAACCCATCCAACGCATGGACCACCTGGTCCCCAATTTGGTAGGTCTTCCGGAGGCTCCTCGCATGGATCAAGGGCTGGTCGGCCGATGTCGTGACTTGTTCACGTCGCATGGTGCGAAGTTAGGCGCAAGGGAGGCCAAACAACCCTTGAGCGCTTTTGTAAGTTTGACCATCAACCGCGATGCGACCCATCGCACCATCGAGCACCCATGATTTCAACCTTCCGCCGATTCGCCCTCTTTGCCATCGCCATTGCCATGTCTGGCTCTTGCTTCGGACAAGTCATCACCCAACCTTACGCCACCGTGGAAGAATACGTCACGAACGTCTTGCTCGGGGAGGGTGTCACGGTTTCCAACATCACGTACACCGGTGGCATTTCGCAACTGGGGCTGCTCGAGGAAGGGCTTGGCACCTTTTCCGTGGACGCCGGGCTGATGCTCAACACGGACAACGCCCTTTGTTTTGACGCTTGTGTCGACTGCTTGGGTGCTGGAAACGACCCCGACCTGTTGAACGTCGCCAACTCTGTGCCACCCCTCATTGGACAATCCTTCAACGTCAGCAGCGTGAATGACCTCTGCGTGGTTGAGTTCGACTTCGAGGCTGGGGGAGACAGCATCTCCTTCAATTACGTCTTTGGTTCTGACGAGTATCTGACCTACGTCAACACCCAATACAACGACATTTTCGCATTTTTCTTGAGTGGACCTGGACTCTCCGGCCCGTATGCAGCACCTGCGGGATTCCCCGACGGGGCAGTCAACATCGCAGAAATCCCTGACACCGACGGATGGCCGATCACCATCAGTTCGGTGAACAACGTGACCAACCCGCAATTCTACGTCGACAACCCAGGCCAAACAGGGATTTGCACCAACGGCTACACGACCACATTCACCGCCACAGCAGCCGTGCAGTGCGGCGAGACATACCACATCAAATTGGCCATCGCTGACGGATCAGACACCGCACTCGAGTCGTTTGTGGTCCTGGAGGCCGGAAGCTTCTCGTCTGGCTCCATTGACCTGGTGGCAGATGCCGTGTCCGTGGATGGCGCCGACAACCTGGACGAATTTTACCAAAACATGGTGGATGGCATCGGCAACACCCTTAGCTACGAAGGCCAAAACGACTTCCCCCTCGGCGATTGGGTGGATTGGAAAGTCGACTCGACCTCCACCGACGACTTCGAGTGGGAGATCAACCCAGGCGAATTCATCGATGTTGATGCATTGGTGATGGAAGGATGCAACGACGTGCAATTCCAGATCATCAGGCCTGAAGCCAACGCCCTCTTCACCGACACCTTGTACCTGACTGTGGAAGGCACGGCAGAAGAAGGCGAGGACTTTGACCCGCTCTTCACCCAGGTCATCATGGAGGCGGGTGTCACGGAAACGAATGCCGTGCTTGGGACCGAATTCAATGACGGCGAAGAAGGGCCTGAATACGTGACGGTGTCCTTTGATTACATCAATGCGTGTGGCGAACCCATCGTGATTTCCTCAACCGTGGTCATCCTCGATCCTTTGCCAATCACGGCCACACTCGATGAACTCCTTTGCCACGACGACGAGACTGGAGAATTGGATCTCTCGTACAGCGGCTTGGGGGGATTTGGCCCCTTCGACTTTCAATGGGTTTGGCAAGGAGATACCGTGGTTTCACTTGACGAAGCAACAACTTTGCCTGCACAAACCTTAAGC
>CAZKGY010000090.1:0-6518 GCA_964552305.1 uncultured Comamonadaceae bacterium | reverse complement strand
CCCAGGCTACCATCGCTGCCATCAACGCTGCGCCGCATGCGTCGAGCCTGTCCTGATGCTGCTCGTAGGCCTTCATCCCCTCGGCCACGGGCCCCGCCACAGCACGCCGCGTGGACATGGCCTGGAGCACGTCTGCCACGACTTGCTTGTCGGCATACCCGGTCAACCATTGGTGATGCTCCATGGCACGGAAAAACCGCACGCTACGCTCTGGCATGAACGGCAGGCCTTCTTCGACCACTTCCAGTTGCCTAGCTGCAAATGCTTCCAGCGTGCCACATCCAGGGGCCAACCGACCAAAGTGGCTGGCGAGGACGTGATCCGCCAACACGTCCCAAACCACTCCGCTCCACTTGCCGCAATGGGGTCGAATCAGGGCGCGTGCCTCACGGCTCGCTTCATGTCCATCGCTCGTGGCATCCAGGGCCCGATGGAATCGGATGCCCTGCGACACTTCCGGAGACCAATGCCGTTCCACGAACCGCCCTTTGACCGCATCCCCCATGAAATTGCCGACCACGCCATGGTCTGCCAAACCAAAGGCCTCCCCCAACACCATGTGAGCCAAATAATTCATCGCAACATTCGTCCGTCAAAGAAACGCCTGGGCAGCGAAGACCTTCAAGATTTTTCGAGGGAATTGGTCAATTTCTTTTGCCGAAAGGAAAGGTTGTGCTAATTTTGGCGTCCCGCAAACGAGCGGAACGGCGATAGCCAAATACCCATGCGAGAATAGCTCAGCTGGTAGAGCACAACCTTGCCAAGGTTGGGGTCGCGAGTTCGAATCTCGTTTCTCGCTCATCAAAAGCCTCCCACTTCGGGGGGCTTTTTTTATGCCTCTTTGCGTTTTAGGAAGATGAGCTTGTCTTGAAGCACCAAGTGGGGCTGCATTTTTGCATCCCATTCCGACAAGACAATATGACGACCCTCAACAGGAAAAAAGGACACGTCATAGAGTTCATCAATTCCTTCCTCAAATTCAAGGACACCAAGCGATTTTCCTGAGGCCATGTCCACAGCCAAAACACCGGCACACTCACCGCTCAATTTGCCATGCAACAAACGAAACGTGGAGGAAGATTCTCGCAATTTCGAAAAACCCATGAAAGCAACTTCTCCATGAATGGCCAACCCTCGAACAAATCGATCCGTCTTCATGACTATCTCATGCTTGCCACTTTCAGGAAAATAGCGACTCAAGGCGCCAATGGCAGATTCTAGGAAATACAAACACCCTTCTTCCTCATTCCAAGCTGGTGAATGAGGCATGGCCAACCCCTCGAGGAGCACTTCGTTTGACTCCACGTCCATCAATACGCCACCATCGACGATGGACTCTTTCCAAAGCCGTGGCTCATCAGTTTGACCCAGTGCTGTCACGTATTTTGGTACGCCATCGACCATGGCCATGCCATTGAGGTGGCATCGATCTCCCGGCCCAAGTTTTGAAACAAAAGGGGGCTTCCATATTGGCTGGAAACTTTCCTCAAAACCGAAAACGCCGATGCATGACCAAGCTGTGTTGACTGCAATGATTCGCTTGTCAACGATGCCCACATCATGGGTGTCGATTGGCCCAGTGAGGTATTTGGCACGTTCTACCCATACGTTGTCATAATTGCGGTCCGCTTCCTTCACTCCCGGGAAACGTCCAACCCTCCGATACATGGACATTCCCCCTTGAGTGGCCACCACCATCATGTCTTGTTCGAAACCCACACCCATGGCCCGGGGAACGGACGCTTCATGACGAACGACCTTTCCTCCTTCTCCCCAAAGGGAAAACACCTTCGATGCCTTGTATGTACTAACGGCTATGGAGAGACCCAACTGCTCAAGGGTGGTCGAAAAACCTCTGTCGTAAACCATTTCCACCACGGCCCCTCCATTCAGGCATTAATCCTTCTCCATGGTAAAAACGACGCCATTGTCAAAAAGCTCGTCGTTCAGCGTCTTCATCTTCATCTCTTTGTTGGTCAGTCGCTGCACCTCAAAATTGACCAGATCCCCGTTCATGAAAACGTCCAAACGATCGTCATCCAAATCCCAGTCAAGTGTGTACCCGTAGGAGTAGGAGTAACCATCGTAGTTGTAACCGAATGAGAACTCGCCGCCTCCATCTTCTTCGAATTCAAACGTGATCACGTATTGACCTGAGGCCAAATACGCATCGTAATCGGCATACCCATCCCCCTCTATTTGCACGACAACCCACTCACCGGTCAATCTTGATTCCGCAGGAATGAACGAAAACGCTGGCCCCTCTTCGAATTTTGAACAAGATGCATTCAATGCGATTGCGAGGGTCAGGGCTAGGAAGTACTTAGAATTCTTCATTGAGCAACTGAATAAAAGGTTGGCATGTTGTTCGTCCCAAACTACACATTCGTCAGGCATTCGATGACTCGGTTGATGGAAGATTTTGAACATCCCCCAATGGACAGCCTCTCCATTTCGGAGTTTTGAGAGTCCCCTACATTTGCTCCATGACAGCAACCATCCACACCGACCACGGCCCGATGACCGTGGAGTTTTTCGAGAAAGACGCCCCCAACACCGTGGCCAACTTCGTGAAGTTGGCCAAAGAGGGGTTCTACGAAGGGCTCAAATTTCACCGCGTCATTCCAGGATTTGTGGCCCAAGGCGGGTGCCCACACGGCATCGGCAATGGCGGCCCAGGCTACACCATCGACTGCGAGTTGGACGGGGACAACCAATACCACGACAAGGGGGTGCTAAGCATGGCCCACGCCGGCCGCAACACGGGGGGCTCTCAGTTCTTCATCGTGCACAGCCGTGAGAACACGGCCCATCTGGACCGCAACCACACTTGCTTCGGCAAGGTGACCGAAGGCCTCGACATCGTCGAGCAAATCGCCCAAGGAGACACATTCAAGGTGGAAATCCACGAAGGCTGACTTAACCCTTGACACAACAAAAAAGGGCGGCCGGTTGGCTGCCCTTTTTTGATTGTCGTAGCGACGCTCAGCTCAAGGCCTCATTGGTCCTTCTTGGCGCGGTACCCATCGTTGTAGCGCGCCTCGTCAATGACGATGTCGTACACCACCACCACGCCCAGGGTGTCCCCTGTTTCTGCATCGATGGTCGGGATTTCTTTGTTCTCGATGTCGTACTCCTTGGGCACCTCCGGGGCTGAACCGACGAGGTTCTTCATGACCGCGTTGTTGAGGTTGCAGGTGCTCAAGTCCGTGCCTGTGAAGTCGGCGCCTTCCACCACCGCGTTCTCAAAGGACACCCCACGCATGGCGGCGCCATTGAACGAGGTCTTCTTGACGACCGCGTCGATGAACTCGGCGCCCGTCATGTTGCAGGTCTCAAAGCTCGACTGATCCACCTTGGCTTCGCGGAAGCTTGCCCCGCTCAAGTTGGCTTCAAGAAAGTCGGTTTGGTTGATCATGGCGTTGTTGAACTTCACCCCATTGAGGATGCACTCGTCGGCAAACTTGGTCAACACGAAGAAGCCGTCGGTAAGGTTCGCCCCAGCGAAGTTGCATTCTTCCAGCAAGCAATTCTCAAACTTCACCCCCTCTGCGGTCAAGGCCCGCATGTTGAGGGGTGCAGGGTCGAAGATGCCTTCGTAGGCGAGGTCGTCCGTGGTCCAGGTGGTCAGCAACGCCGAAGAGAATTCCGCCTCGTCGAAGTTCGCGCCTTGCACGTACCAAGAGGCCATTTGGGCGCCGTGGTATTTGGTCTTGGTGGCAATCAACCCCGTCGCATCCACCATTTCCACAGGCTCTCCATCCATGTGGATGGCCGAAAAGTTCGCTTGGCTGGCGTTGGTGTAACGAAACACGGGTGGGGTCAAAAAGTCGACCGCGACCCAAGACGAGTGACGCAAGTCCATGCCTTCGAGTGGCACGTAGGGGCCCATGTCTCCAGAAGGCTCCGTCAACTCGAATCGCGCGCCGTTCATCACGCAACGGCCCCCGTCGATGTTGTTGAAGGCCTTGTTCGTTTCCATGAATACGGTGCCTGCCAAGTTGCAATCGGCGATGCGCCCACCTGGGCTCACGTTTCCAGCACGACGGCCACGGTAGGATTGGGCGTCTGCAGAGAACGAAATCCCCATCGCAAGGGACAAAACACAAAAGAGCAATTGGTTCAAACGCATGGTGCAATTCTTCAATTCAAGGCGAATGTACGGAGGCCCAACGTTTCCTCAACGACGAAGCCTGTGGAGTGTGCCCAATCGCTTGTGAAAAGCGGACGCACTAGCCCGTTCACGATGCTCAGTCCACGCAAGCCTGCCCGAAGGCCGACAAAAACAGGAGCAAGTCCTGCGTGGCCGCCAAGCCGTCGCCATCCAAATCGGCGGAACAGTTGCCGACCGAGCCAAAGTCGCACGAACCGTCCTCGACGTTGGCGTACATCTGGTAGTTCAACGCATCCGGGTTGGTGCACCCAAGGAAGAAGCAACTCCCGTCTTCTTCGGTTGCTTCGCTGTCAAAGTTGGATGCTAGCGGATACGTGCACCCCGACACGGTGGGTTGACCCAGCACGATGCCGTCGATACCCGCGGCGTTGATGGCGTCCATTTGGGCCTGGAACGTCTGTGCATTCCGCGTGTCCAGGACAATCTCGTAGTCCGATGGCCGCACCACGTTCACGGTGGGGTAGCCAAAGGGGCGCCAAATACCCATGTCCAAGCTCAACGGCGATTCGTTGACGATTGGATGGGTCACCCCTTCCGTCCAATCGCCCATGGTGTTACCGCCCATGCCCATCAGTTGGTTCAAGGTCGTGGTAGGGTCCGCCTCGTAAATGATGACCCGCAATTGATCGGTCCCGTCAGGACCGAAGGCTTCGTGCAACCCTTGGAGGGCCCCAGAGGTGTGCAACACCCAACATGGGGGACACCACGTGGCGGCGATTTGGACCACCGCAATCTTGCCTTGATCCAAAATGTCCGCGTACAGCTGGTGGGTGTTTCCTTCGATGTCCGTCACCGTGAAATCGGGCGCGGTGCCATACTGGCCCATGGCCATTCCAGTCAGGCCAAACGAGGCCACGAGCAAAAGGCGATTCAACAGCTTTTTCATGAAGTGGACGGATGGAGGTTCCCTCAAATTTACGAATCCAGGTCCGGTTGTCAATCAACCCGACGCCACACGCATCTCAACAACCCGTTGCACGGACGTCGAATGGCGCTTTGGCCCACTTGGTAGTCCGTTTGCAACGTTGTGCCAACCAAGTCCGAGTATTCAAACGATGACTCCTCGGGGTGCAACAACAATTGCACCGAAGAATCAAAATAGATCAACTCGTAATGCCCAGAATGGAATGCGGCCCCTTCAAAATCAAACCGGTAAGCGCGAGCGCCCTCTTCCGTGGGATTGTCGTCAAACGTCATCCGTGCAGGGCCAGACGGTACGCAATTTGCACAACCCACCTCACCATCCAATTCAAAGGTTCCCAAGACGTTGTCCTCGGTCGTTCCACACCCCCCAGACGCAGCCACAAGCGCAACCATCACGGCAAACCATCGAACCATGGCAGGAAGGTCTTGAAAATCCACGAACGATGCAAAATGCCTAACTTGTATACGGAGCAACGTCCTCCACATTCAAGCAACCGGGTTCGCCCGGGAACCAACTCCATTTTTCATGCGTCTTTTTCTTCACTCGCTCGTTGCCTTCGCCATGCTGTCTAACAGTGCCTCCGGTTGGGGCCAAAGCACCACCGTCACCTTTCAAGTGGACATGAACCAACTCAGCGAACCTGCCACGTACGGAGCCGTCTTTTTGAACGCCAGTTTCACCGGATGGTGTGGCGGATGCGACCCCATGACGGATGCGGACAACGACGGCATTTGGACCTTGACCAAAACGCTTGACCCTGGCACCTACGAGTACAAATTCACCATCGACGGATGGAACGCACAAGAGTGGTTTTCAGAAGGCGAAGCGTGCACCTCAACGATTGACGGCTTCACCAACCGCACGGTCACCGTGGCCGGGGTCCCTTTGGAGCTGGCGCCTGAATGCTTCAGCGAGTGCGGACTCTGCCAAGGCGCCGTGACAGGATGCACCTACACTATCGCGGCCAACTACGACCCAATGGCCACGATCGACGACAATTCCTGCACCTTCGACGGCAACGTCTCAACGGGATGCCCCTCAGATTTGAACGGCGATGGCACCGTGTCCACCGCCGACTTGCTGGAGTTCTTGATCAGCTTTGGCCAAGTGTGCTGACACCTCCTTTCAAGGTTTCCTGAAAACAAAAGGAGAGTCCCTTTCGGAACTCTCCCTCTCGGTACCCGGAGCGGGACTTGAACCCGCACGACCCATTCGGGTCAACAGAGTTTAAGTCTGTCGTGTCTACCAATTCCACCATCCGGGCAGGGGAGTCGGTTGCAGGACAAAAGTAGGCCCCTCGTCCAGAGTCAAGCCCAGCGTGCGACAATTCTCTTGGAAGCTCCTTGTTGTCCTTCCAACCATGCCTTTCCCGCTTGGCCAAACTGGCGGCAACTGGTCGCATCGGCCAACCAGGCGCCC
>CAZKGY010000089.1:0-6585 GCA_964552305.1 uncultured Comamonadaceae bacterium | reverse complement strand
TGCAATTTTTGGCGTCCGCAGGATTGCTGTTCCTTGGACAGCTCGTGCTCTTGATGCTAGGCCTACCCTACCAAATCGCCGCCAAACAATCGGACACGGCCTTGTTGGATGCCCTGGTCGGGTTGTTGCCAAACGTGCTGATGAAGGTTGCCTTGGGCACCATGGTCGTGGTGTTGGTGGGACGTTTGGCTTCACGACAAGGCATGCCCACTTCCTGAGTGGTGCGTTACCTTGCCATTCCAATCAACCTTCCCATGACTCGACTTTTCCTTTGCCTCGGTGCCTTGGTGGCCTTGGCATCTTGCAACAGCGACTCCCCCAACGCCAAAGAACAACGCATCGCAGACATGAAACGAGCCACCGATTTTCACAGCTACAGCAAGCCTTCGGAAGCAGTCACCACGCACCTGAGTTGGGAAGCGCGTGTCGACTTTGAGACCCGTCAGATTCACGCCACCGCGACGTACGACATGAAGCTGGCCGACGATGCAACGCGCATCCTCTTGGACGCACGCGACCTTGACATCCAGCAAGTCACCGTCGACGGCGCCGCCGTGGACTTCGAGCTGGGGCCTTCGCGTCCGTTCTTGGGGCAACCATTAAGCATCCCCGTTTCACCCTCGTCGGAGAAAGTCAGCGTCACCTATTCCACGTCGCCCGATGCCGCGGCCTTTTTGTGGGTGGAAGGCGAATCCCCCTTCTTGTTCACGCAAAGCCAAGCCATCCTGGCCCGCACGTGGGTGCCCTGCCAAGACAGCCCAGGCATTCGCTTCACCTACGACGCGGAGGTCTCTGTACCCAAAGAGCTGATGGCGTTGATGAGCGCCGTCAACCCCACCGAAAAATCCGTGGATGGCAACTACCGTTTCGAGATGAATCAACCCATCCCCTCGTACCTGCTGGCGTTGGCAGTGGGTGACGTGGGGTTCCAGAGCGTGGGCGAACACACAGGGGTCTATGCCACCCCGGACCTGCTCGACGACGCAGCGTACGAGTTTGCCGAAATGGAAGACATGTTGGTGGCTGCTGAGGCGTTGTACGGCAAGTATGCGTGGGAGCGCTACGACCTCTTGGTGTTGCCTGCGGCATTCCCTTTTGGCGGCATGGAAAACCCTCGCCTCACGTTCGCGACACCCACCATCATCGCCGGCGACCGGAGCCTGGTGTCCTTGGTGGCCCACGAACTGGCGCACAGCTGGAGCGGCAACTTGGTGACCAACGCCACCTGGGAAGATTTCTGGCTCAACGAAGGCTTCACCGTGTATTTCGAGCAACGCATCATGGAGTCCGTGTATGGACGAGACATCAGCGAAATGCTCAGCACCTTGAGTTACCAGGGCTTGGTGGACGAGATCGACGCCATCATGGACGTCAACCCAAGCGACACCCACCTTCGGTTGCATTTGCGAGACCGCGACCCCGACGAAGGCATGACTGCCATCGCATACGACAAAGGATACTTCTTCCTCAGGCTGTTGGAGGAAACCGTTGGACGCGAAGCCTTCGACGCCTTCCTGAAGACCTACTTCAACACCCACGCCTTCGAGGTGATGGACACCGACCACTTCCTTGCCTACCTCGACGAAAACCTGCTCACGACGGAAGCCCTTCGTTCAAGCGTGAATGTGGCCGCATGGGTGGATGGCCCCGGCCTGCCGGACAATTGCCCAACGGTGTCCAGCAAGCGCATTGAACGGGTGGACGAGACCCTCGACCAGTGGGTGCAGGGAACATTGGATACCGAGAACCTTCCTTGGTCCGACTGGCTCTACCAAGAGCGTTACCGGTTCTTGTCCAACTTGCCTGACAACACCCCGGCCTCAAGGATGGCAGAAATGGACAAGGCTTGGTCCATCAACGCCACTGGAAACAACGAAGTGCTGTTTGCATGGTTGGAGCAGTGCATCCGAAGCGGCCATCAGCCCGCGTACGATCGGTTGGAAACGTTCTTGGTCCACGTGGGAAGAAGGAAGTTCTTGACGCCCTTGTACCGCGCCATGCTCGAGACGAACCAAGGCCACATGGCGTTGTCCATTTACGAAAAGGCCCGACCCAACTACCACAGCGTGGCCACGGGAACCATGGACGAGCTGCTGAAGCCAGAGATTTGACCGTCGCTCAGGGCCACTGCCTCATCAGCGAATCAGCGTAACCACCCCGAAGACCTCCTTCCGAAGGCCTTCCTCTTGGAGGCTGTGCACCTCGATGCGGTACGAATATGCACCGTTGGAAACGAAGTGTTGACCGTTCTCCCCCACTTGGCCGTACCATGCGTCTTCCGGATCGGTGGTCTGCCACATGATTTGGCCCCAACGGTTGTAGATCTCGAACTCGAACCTCGTCGGGTCGATGTCGGTTCCCTGGACGAAGAAGGCGTCGTTGGTGCCGTCGTTGTTGGGGGTGAATGACGTTGGAATGAAGAGGTTGAACAAATCCTGAACTTCCACCGAACGCGTCAGAGAGGACGTGCATCCGTTGATGTCCGTGACTTCCAGCACCACCGGGTACAAGCCACCGATGTTGTCGGGGTACGCAAAGCTTGGGTTCTGCAGGTAGCTGTAGCCAATGCTGTCGTAAGAAGCGCCGTAGAAGGTCCAATCCCACAAAATGACGTCCGCATCTGAGAATCCTTGGAAATCGATTTCCGTGTCTGGGATCCTGACGGGTTGAGGATTGATGGAGAAATCGATCGTCGGCATTGCGAAGACCTTGATGTAAGAAGGCTTCGTCAAGGAGTATTCGCATCCCCCTGCCTGCGACGTGACCGTCAACGTGACGTCGTAAAAGCCGGGTTGCTCGTAGGCGTGGGTCGAGTTGAACTCGCCTGCGAAAGTCAAGTCTCCGAACGACCAAAGATTCCCTTGGATACTCGATGGCAAATCGTTGGTTGGGTAGAAATTGAATGACCCGGGACCGCAGGAACGGGTCACCTCCACGCAGGTTGAGAGGTCGGATGGGTCCTCGCACAACAGCGACTGGAAGTCGAACACAAGAGGCTCCTCGATGGAGACGAGTTGGCAAGCCGTCGACGCAGGTGTCTCGCAATCGTCGGTCACAGACACGCAGTACAACCCTGTGGAAGGTGGCGTGCTGAAGATGGATGGGTCGTCGTCGCTCACCAAAGGCAAACCCTCAAACGTCCAGTAGTAGCTATACCCGGAGCCACTCCCACCGTTGGATGCCGAGGCATCCAAAAAGGCCTCTTCGCCCGGACACAGGTAAGACGTCGCCACCAAATCGGCGTTCAAGGCATCAAGCACAGTTACTCCCACTGTGTATTCAGGCGTGGGACAACCGTTCACGTCGTATCCAACGACAGCATACGTGGTCGACGTCTCCGGACTGACGTTTTGGACAGGACCGTTGGGGACAGGCGTGCCGTTTGAGGCAGTCCACACGTAAGTCCACTGGTTCAAGACGTCTTGGGGCGAGGACACTTCGAGTGTCGCCACCCCGTTTTGGCAGATGACTTGGTTTTCCGAAAGCTCAAGCGACAAAGGCAATGGATCCTCCATGACGATGGTCTGGTTGTAGACGCAGCCTGTTGCGTCGTACACCACCACCGTGTAGTCGTCAGGGACCAAATCACTTTGCACAAAGGCCGTAAGGTTGTCCCATTCCAGGGCATCCACCAAATCGCCGTCGCCGTTGTACAACTCCATGACAAAGGGGCCCGATGGGTCGTTGGCATCCTCGTTGATTTCCACCGCGATGTACCCGTCGTTGGCAAAGCACGAAGGCTGGAACGATGTCACTTCGTAATCGAAGCCCGGCACCACCATCACGGTGGCCACTGCCGCACAGTTGTCGAATCCTATGGGCTCAACAGTCAAGGTGTATTCCGTGGGCGAACCGTCGAAATCCAACACCGTGGGCTGGGCTGTGAATGGGTTGTCGAGGAAGTCCGCCGGCGACCAGCTGAAGTCGTATCCACAGATTTCTGCAGCACCGGCACAGGTGATACAGCCCGTGATGGGCTCAAAGCTGTTTGTCGCGCAGGACACGCTCCCGTCTGAGGTCAATTCGAAGGTGAGGCAACCTGATGGGTTTGTCGCCGTGAAAGACACTCCCGTGAAGTCGCCGTTCGTCGTGGTGATGACAGGTGCCGTGTTGTCAGGTCCGTCGTACACCGTCATGAAGTCGCAGCAGGTTTCTAGGAAGCCCCCGCTGAAGTTCACCGTCATCGCCGTGCCGTCGCCGGGGTTGTCCGGGCAGAAGGTGTACGTTTGGAATTCGTTGTTCCCCAAACACCAATCAATCACCCCAGCCGATCCACCACACGCCGACTCGCCCCCCTCTTCCAAGCCACCAAGCAACTGCACAGGGTTGGCGCAGAACACCTGATCTGGCCCTGCCGTGATGAACGTTCCAGGGTTGTCGATGACTTCGATGGTGATGGTGGTGTCCCACGTGCATCCAAAGTTGTTGGTCACCTGGTAGCCGAATTCGAAGGTTCCTGGATCGGGGAACATGATGTCCACGTAGTTCGCGTCATCGCTCACTTCCACCACACCGAGGTCTCCGGTGTTCAAGAGGTTGTCATTGTCGCCCACAGGGTGCCAGTACGAAGAGTCCGCACCCAAGCCGATGACCGGCGTGAAGGTGGTCACGCCTGGGACGATTTCCGGGTTGAAGTCAATCCCCCATTCGTACAACGTGCCGTTGTCGGCAGCCCATTGGTCGATGACATTGAACGTCCAAATGCCATTGAGCGGACACCCCACAAAGTCACACAAATCCCCGCACGGCAAGTACACGCCAGGAGGCATCGGCGAAGCCGCATCCGGGTTGTTTGAGTCGTCCAACACCCACTCCGCATCCATGTTCCATGAGTAGTCGAAGCCCTCGACATCCACGATGCCCAGGTCGTTGCCCCCCAAATCTTCGGGGGTGCATCCCGTGGGATCAGGTCCACCCGACGCGCCATTGTCCATGAGCAAGACCTCCGTCCCATCTGGACAGGTAATCCAAAAGCTCAAGTCACCGATGAAGCTGTGCTCGATGTTGGCGGTGATAAGTTCGATGTCTTCGCAATTCTCGAGGACTTGGTCCGTGTCAAAGAAATCAATGAACAACTCTGACGTGAACGCGACGCCTGTGGCGTCGGGCAAGTCTGCCAGCTCGGAAACCCCCACCGGCGGAAGGGCGGTCCACGTGATGCTCTGCACAGGGTCCCCATTCAGGAATCCGGGCGCATCCTCGCACAAGGGCGTGGTGAATTCCGTGTTGAAAATCGGAATCGTGGACACGAGCACCTGGTGTGGGAACAGGTTGGTGCTGTTGCAATCGTTGATGTCTTGCACCACCAAGGTGACGATGTACTCCCCTGGCGTGGGATAGCTGTGGCTTTGCTGCCAGCCGTCCGACACGGCCGTCGTTTCCACGGTGCCATCTCCCCAGTTCCAAATCAAACTGTCCACAGGAAATTCCGGGGCACCAGGGGTCGAGGTGCTTGCGTCAAACGTGACCAATTCATCAGGACACACCCCAACACTGATCGGGTTGTCGGGAAATGGAGCAGGGCTCACCAACGAAATGCCAGCCTCTGGGTAGGAACATGGCGTCACGCAAAGCACCTCGGCCACCCATCCTACGTCCCCACCAGTGGCGTTGTTGTTGACGTTGAACGAAAACGTCACGCATCCCGTGGGGTTGTCAATCGAGGCGGTGATGCTGACCCCCACGAACGAGTTTCCTGCGCCAATGCCGACGAGGTCTGCCGCAGGGCTGTCGCCGTTGTAGGCCAAGAGCACGTCGTTGTTGTTGGGGTTGGCGTTTGTCTGGAGGTCAAACGACAAGAAGTTGACCTGGACGGCGTCACCTGGCGTGCTCGGGCACAAGGTGATGGTGTAATCCTGGTTGCTGTAAGGGTCTTGGGCGTCCGTCGACCCGCTGTTGTCGTCGGTGAAGAAAATGGGGTTTCCTGCGTCGCAATCCACAGTGTAGGTTCCTCCTCCGGAAATGGGGACAAAAATTTCCCCTTGGGCCCAACCTTCTGCCATGCAGAAGCCGAACGCCAGGGCAAACACAACACGCAAAGACGAATTCATCATGGTCAAGTCAATTCAGTGTAAAAATAACCCAAACCAAGGACGCTTGCGTCCTGCGCTTGGTTGCATTCACGCGAAAATTGAAGAAACTGTTGGGAAGTTGCACTTACCGCTCGATACGCAATCGGTCAGCAAACACGCGGTGTGTGCCGTCTTCGGACACGCAGTGCACCGTCCAATGGTACACGCTCCGGTTGGCCGCCACCGTGCCGTTGGGGAGGGTTCCGTCCCACGCATCTTCGAAGGTCGACGTCCGGTAGGCCTCGTTGCCTGCTTGGTCGGAAATCACCATGGTCCACGCACCCAGGATGTCTTCCAATCCTTGAGGCATGAAGGTGTCGTACAAGCCGTCGCCGTTGGGGCTGAAGCGCGATTGGGCCAAAATGTTGTGGCGGTCGCCCACAACCACCTCCTTTTTGGCGTCGTCCAAGCAACCATGGCTGTTGCTGGCGATCAGATGCACCGGATACACCCCTGGCGCCTCCAATTGCACGAGCCCCGTGGTAGAAGACTCGCCATCCACCACCCATTGGGT
>CAZKGY010000088.1:0-6619 GCA_964552305.1 uncultured Comamonadaceae bacterium | reverse complement strand
TTCCACCCCGCCGATTCTCGCGGCCACGCCGACCACGGTTGGCTCGACACCTACCACAGCTTCAGCTTCGCAAGCTGGCACAACCCTGAGCGCATGCACTTTGGTGCCTTGCGCGTGCTGAACGACGACGCGGTCACAGGGGGCGCGGGATTTGGGACGCACCCTCACGACAACATGGAAATTGTGAGCATTCCCCTGTCCGGCGACTTGGAGCATCAAGACAGCATGGGCAACGCCACGGTCATCCGTGAGGGCGACGTGCAAATCATGAGCGCAGGCACGGGCATCTTGCACAGCGAAAAAAACCACAACCCCGACGAGGACGTCCGCTTCCTTCAAATCTGGGTCTTCCCCAACGAGCGAGACCTCATCCCCTCCTACGGCCAAATCACCATGAACCTCGACGACCAACGCGACAACTTGCAGTGCGTGGTTTCACCTGACGGATCAAAAGGCGTCGCGATTCACCAAAAGGCGTGGTTCCATGTCGGTCGTCTGTCGGCAGGCACGAAAGAAAGCCACTCCTTGCACGGGGCAGGCCAAGGACTCTATGCCATGGTGTTGGAAGGCCAAGCCACAGTTGCCGGTCAACCCTTGGGGGGCCGTGACGCTGTGGGCGTTTGGGACACAGAATCCGTGGAAATCGACGCCACGGACGATTCGAGAATCCTCCTGATTGAGGTGCCGATGAAGTGGTGAGCTTGACGCGCCCTGTCAGAGGTCGATGAGCTGCCTGAACATGTACACGTCCAAGGGCTTCTCCATGAGTGCAATCACGCTTGGGTCGTCCTCCGCGCGCTTCAGTTCGTCCCGGTCGATGCTTGCACTAAGCATGTAGATGCGGCACATCGATTGCACGGCTTCGGGGAGTTCCCTGAAGCGCTCCAACCATTCAAAGCCGTTCATGCCTGGCATCCGAATGTCGAGCAACACCCATCGCGGCGAGGTCCATGTGGGGCCCTGTTCGCGCACGAAGTCCAACCCCTTCTGAGGGGTGTTGAACGCTTGAATGTCTTGGCTCAATTTGGCCAGCTTCAGCAATTTTGAGTTGACGGCGTTGTCAATGTCGCTGTCGTCGATGAGCACCACTTGCATGAGGTGCCCAAATTACAATGAACCACGGGTTCTGCCACGCGGGACGAACTCCGTGACAATCGTAGATGCTCAGTAGGTCGAATCAGGATGCTCGATCCAATGGATGATGCGGCCCAAGTTGGCGCCCCAATCCCTTTGTTCGTCCGACGACAAGCCCTGATGCCCTTGAATGTCGCCTTGCATTTGCTGAAGCGTTTCCCGGATGGCCAAAAGGTTGGTGCCGTAGGCTTCGCTCGCGGCATCGCTCTGCTTGCGTTCACGGTGCAACGCACTCGCTTCCTCGACCAAGCGCTGGAGCTCCAGCTCGTTCCACGGCTTGGAAATGTACTTGTAGATCCGCCCCTTGTTGATGGCGTCAATCACCGCATCAATGTCTGCATGGCCTGTCAACAGCATCCGCACCGGATCGGGGTGGTCTGCCATGATCATTTCAAAGAACTCCACGCCACTGATGTCGGGCATTTTTTGGTCTGAAATGACGACCTCGATGGGAAACTCCTGCAACATGCGAACGGCCTCCGACGGAACCGTGGTGACATGGACTTCAAACACGCGGCGGAAGGCCGCGCGAAACGCCGTGAGGTTGTGGGCTTCGTCGTCGAGGTACAATACGTGAATCATGCGGGAAAGCTCATTAAGAAGGTGGAACCATGGCCGGGTTTAGACTCAATGGTCAGCGTGGCTTTGTGGTCGTCGAGGATGCCCTTGACAATGCTCAGGCCAAGTCCAGTGCCTTCTCCCACGTCCTTGGTGGTGAAGAAGGGGTCAAACATTTGGGCCTTCGTCTCCTCCGTCATTCCGACGCCATTGTCTTCGATGGACACTTGGACCATGGACACGCCGTCTGCCAGCACCTGCCTGGTGCGAATGCGCACCGATCGGTCTGCCTTGGGCAAGTCCGTCGTGGCCTGAGCGGCGTTGTTGATCAGGTTCATGAAGACCTGGTTCAGCTTGCCTGGTTGGCACTCGATGGCATCCAATTCGGGAGACAATTCCACCACCAGAGCCACTTCATCCCGCAAGCTCGACCGCAAAATGACCAAGGTCGACTCCAACAAATCGTTCAGATTAGCCTGCGTCATGGCGTCCCCGTCCATGCGGCTGAAGATGCGAAGCCCCTTCACGATTTCCGCGGTGCGCTGGGCCCCGTCCTCAATGCCCGACAACAGCTCCTCGACCTCTTGGAGGGTGAAGGCCACGTCCAAACGCTTCATCTCTTCATGGAGCGCCGCGATTCGCTCTACCAATTCCTGGTCTTCGCTGTCCAACGAAGACACCCGATCCATGACGGTGGCGAGGTCCTCGAAGTCTCGCCTCAAGCTTTGTGCGCTCGAAGACACGAAGTTGATGGGGTTGTTCAACTCGTGGGCAATGCCCGCGGTCAGTTGGCCGATGCTTGCAAGTTTCTCCGACTGCACCAATTGGTCCTGGGCGACACGCAGCTCTTCCAACGCCGATTGCAACGAATTGTTCTTCTCTTCCAACGCCTCGGTTCGCTCCGACACCCGCAATTCAAGCTGTTGGTTTTGCTCGACCACGATCTGTTCGTTGATCCTGCTGATGCGCAGCTTCTCCTCCCTCGCCTTGGCGGTTTCACGTTTGAATTGGTTGATGCGGTCGCCCAAGGCGATGGACAACAACACGACGATGAGCATGCTGCCCACCGGCATGGCGTACGTTGTGCCTGTGTTGTAAGGCAGCAACCCAAACTCCTTGAACGCAAACACCGTCACCGACAACAAGAAGGCAATGAACGCCACCATCAGAATATTCGCCGAAGGCTGGCCTTGTCGTTTGGCCTGCTGTGCCGCCGGAATGACCAAGAACGCCGCCATGGCCGGCAAGTTGATGAGGGCGTAACTCACGTTCAAATTGCCCACCAAGAGCGTAACAAGCCCCACCGCGTACAAGCCCAGGAAGGCCTGAAAGGCTTTGTGGTAGTTGGGGGCTTTGTGCCTCAAGTCCAAGAATTGTTGGACGAACAAAATGGTGGCAATCCCCGAAACCGCACCCACGGCATGCACCACCCGCGCGCCCAGCCAAGACGTGCTGTCAAGACCCAGCACCCAGCTGTACCCTTCCAGCATGAACTGCGAACCTGCCACGCCGATGAGGAAAAGGACGTAGTAGAGGTACGATTTGTCCTCCACGGCAAAAAACAGGAACCCGTTGTAGAGCAGCATCACTGCCATCACCCCCAAATAGAAGGTGAAGAACAAGTCCCTGGCCGCCGTCTCTTTCATGATGCCTTGGGCGCTTCGAACCCTTACAGGCAGGGTCACAGGTTTGCCCGATTGCACACCGAGGTACAACTCTGGCCGCGGATCAGGCACGGTCAGACTGATTGCTGGGTAGTTGCCCAGGGCATGTCGCTTGCCTGAACCGAACACCTTTTCTCGTTTCAATTCCTTGCCGTCGCTTGCGATCAACACCACCAGAGAATCGATGGCCGCCGTCCCCACATGGAGATAATCTCCAGGCCCTACGTCCTCCAACAAATCCAAAGCCAGCCAATTCCACTCCCCTTGATTCATGAGGGCAGGAACGTCGTTGGCCTCGGCCTCCATTCGATTGGCCTGGCGCAAGTCGGTCAGTGGCGTGTATGCATCACTCCTTTCGAGTTGCAAACGCTGCAGGCGTTGGCCGAGGAAAGGCGAATCATCGTCCTCGTGGCCCGCGCAAGAGGACAACACCAAGATGGCCAAACTGAGGATGCACCAACAAGGCCCTAGGGTGCGTCGCATCACACCGTCAAGTTCAAGCGGATGGTGAGCTGTCCTTTGGGTCCTTGGACGAACGTCGTGACCCCCTCTGGGCGGTCCCAAATGCCTTCAATGAGGCCTCGCACGTCCGGCGCCACGTTCGGCAAAAACTCAGGATGCTGGTAGTGCTCCACGCTCGCACGCAACGATTCTTTGGGATACACAAAGTATCCATCTTCTCCAAGTTCTGTGCGCATGCGCCATCCGTGCTTCTCTCGCCACTTCCGCGTCACGGGCGAGGTCAGGGCCACCAAATGCTTGCAATCGAGCATCGGCAACGCGGCCATGGCCACCTCGATGAGGAATTCGGAACCCAAACCCATGCCCGCCAACTCGATGGAATTCCAAAGCGCACTCAGTTCCATCACGCCTTCGGGGATCCTGGCTTCCAAAAATTTTGCCACGTTGGGATCCACGTGACCCACCGCTTGGTGCAAGGGGAAATCGTTGGCCACAAGGCCAGGCTGCATGCGGGCACCAGCCAAGACCTTTTCTCCATCAGGGGTCAATGCGGCAATGACAATGACGTCGTCCCGCCGAAACCAGTCCGTGCGAAAGGAGGACAGGTTGTTGATGCCGTAGGCTTGCAACACGCGACGGTGGCCTTCAAGCAGCCGCTCGCACAGACTTTGGTCCTGGTTGGCACGCGAAACCAACACGATGGCCTCGTTCAGGGCAGATGCCCTGCGCAACCGATCAACGGAGGGGCGCGTGGGTGAGCTGCTCATTCAAGTCCATGTAAATTCTTGCGTCAGGAAGGTCCTCGCCCAACAAGAGGCGGCGGCAAACTTCCGCGGCATGGGCACCGCCGGCCGCCACGCCCGTGTACGTTTGGGGCCAACTGACCAGCGTTTGGCCCACTAGCCCCAAGCTGTCTCGCCCTCGTTCTGAGGCTTGCTCGATGTCCACAAAGGCCTGAAGGGCTTCAGGCGTCCAGCCAGTCATCTCCGCAAACGCGCGCATGTCGTCCTCGCCAATTCGTCCATGCAAATAGCCTTCGCCACACAGCGCAGGGACGTCGTACCTCTCGACGTCAATCATGCCTCGGTCGTTGGTGTCCATCACAACTGGCAGCTGCCGCGATTTGCATGCCATTCTCAACTGGGCCTTCATCCCAGGGGAATCGCAGGCATCGATGACCACGTCACAGCCCTCCAAGAAGGCATCCATGGTCTCGGCAGAAAGGCCTTCGTCGAAGGGTTCCACCTCCACGAAGGGATCGAACTCCGCGATGGTTCTGGCCGCAACCACCCACTTGGGCAGATCCAATTCGTGCAAACCACACCGAATGCGATTCATGTTGGACAACTCCACGACGTCGAAGTCGGCCAATTTGAGCCGACCGCATCCGCGTTCCATGGCCAAGGCAATCGCCGTGGCTTGTCCCACGCTGAGACCCACCACTCCGACGGTTTTTTGCCGCAGGGCGGCCGTTTCTTCGGCGGAAATCTTGTTCCTGTTTCGGTTGGTGCGAACCTCGATGAATGCCTCTTCTGGCAACAGCCGAACCAAGCGATTGGACCAAGGGTAATGCACCCAAGTCCCGAATGCCTCCCAATCCTCCCCTTCCATCAACCCCGTCAAAGTGGAGGCCATGATGGATGGATCCTGCTTGGCCATGGGGTTTCGGCAAATGGCCCATTCCGCCACCTGAGAATCCAGGGTGTCATGCACTTCCAGCGAGGCGTTGGAAAGGCGCAGGCCTTCCAATCGAATTCGGTCTGATTCGACGGCCATGTCGAAGACGTCTGCCTGCCACAAGTGGGTTCTTGCCATATTGCAAAATCCCTCACAAACAGGCGCCTAGAACGCCCTTCCTTCAGAGTTGTCAACACCGTCAAGGGGACGACGTCGGGTAGTACACCCCGATGTGTCCGCGGGCCAATTCGTTGGCCCAGTTGCGCAAACCGCGCATTGCTGCCTCCGTCTCGGCGCTGATGGCCTCTTTCTTCATTCGAAGCACCAGCCAACCATACAGCGCAAGCGCCAACTGCTCCACGGGGTGCACCTCGTTGGGCGATTTCTCCCCAAGGTCTTTCAAGTATGGCTCCGCCTCGTTGAACGCCTCGCGGTACCTGGCGTCGTTCAAGGTGCCCAAGAGCAGTTCATGCAGGTGGGCAAGCTCAGCCATCGCGTCCTTGACGGAACCCGCATGACCTTTCTCCTCGGCGCCAGATCGACGCATGTCCTCGGCCAAGGCCAACAACCACTTGGACTCTTCCACAGGGTCCGTTCCTTCGGAATTGGCTTGGTTTTCCGCCCATTCTTCGAGCAACCGCGGCTGAAACTGGGCAGCACGCACCAAGTCCTCCATTTGCCACGTGAACAACAGGTAGTCCACGATGTGCGACCGTTTCTTTTGGGCGGCAACGGTCATGGCGTGGCCGTGGTGTCTGGCACCATCAACGGGTGGCGTTCGTTGAGTCGATCGAGCACGTCCTCGGTGACGTCCCAAGGGGTACCACCATAGAGCACCCCTTCCCCGCTCAACCCCCAGTTGAGGATCATGTCGATGCCCTCCTCCTGGGCGTACGTTTCGAGCTCGCGCTTCAAGGCTTCGGCGATGACTGCTTGCATGGATTGCTCGGCTTGGACCACCTGGCTCTCCGCCGCGCGTTGCATTTGACCCAATGCTCGCTCAATTTCCAGAATGCGGCCCTGAGCAATCTCCAATTCGTCTTCTGTGGCTTGGTCGCTGTTCGCGTAAGCCAACAACTCCTGGGCCTCGGACTGAAGCGGCTGGGCATCCTCCTGAAGCTGCG
>CAZKGY010000087.1:0-6637 GCA_964552305.1 uncultured Comamonadaceae bacterium | reverse complement strand
GCAGACAACGGCGTCGTCCACGTCATCGATGCCGTCTTGATTCCGCCCGTACCCACCAACACGGTGGTGGACGTCATCGTCAACAGCGACGTGCACAACATTCTAGAGGCGGCCGTCATTGAAGCCGACCTCGCTGGCGCCCTCAGTGGAGAAGGTCCTTTCACGGTCTTCGCACCCACCGACGACGCCTTCCTCGCACTCGCTGAAGCCCTCGGCGCAACCGCCGAAGACCTCCTTGCATTGCCCGAATTGGCAGACATCCTGCTCTACCACGTGGTGGGAGCCGCGGCACTCAGCACCGACCTCGCGGACGGGCAGACCATCGCCACCCTCAACGGCGCCGAAGTCACCGTGTCCATTGAATGCGACGGAAGCATCTTCATCAACGACGCCCAAGTCGTGTTGGCAGACATCGTCGCGGACAACGGCGTGGTGCACGTGATCGACGCCGTGCTCACGCCTCCAGCTCCTGGTGCCGCCTGTGAAGACGGCGGATGCTGCGGCGAAGGCACGGTCTGGGATCCGGCCACACAAACATGCATTGCAGACGACGGATGCGACGGGGACATGACCGACGATGGATACATCTCCATTGGCGACATCCTCATCATGCTCGGCGTCTTCGGCAACGACTGCGACTGACCACGTACGACCCAATCAAACACGGAAAGGGGGCCTTGTGCCCCCTTTTTGTTTGGCCCCAGCATGCACCGAGTATTTTTGCGCCATGGCACAGGACAGCGTGATGCTAGGGCTCAAATTGCCCACCGACCCACGATGGGTGAAGCTCGTGGAACAGAACATTTCTGAGATTCTGACCGACCACGCGTGGTGCGAACAAAAGGCGGCCTCCAACGCCATCAGCACCATCGTGCGATACCCCGACCTCACCGACATGGTCACCGAATTGACGGCGATTGCGCAAGAGGAAATGGAACACTTTGGGATGGTGCTTGAAAAGATCAAAGCGCGCGGCTTCACCCTTGGTCACGAGCGAAAGGACGATTACGTGGGCCAGCTCTCCAAGTTCATCAAACGCGGCGGCTCCCGAGAAGGCCAAATCGTCGACCGCCTTCTTTTCGCAGCCATGATTGAGGCGCGATCATGCGAGCGTTTCAAGATGCTCTCCGAGCGCATCAGCGACCCCGACCTTGCCGAGTTTTACCGAGAACTGATGATCAGCGAAGCCGGCCACTACACCACGTTCCTCAAACTTGCCAGGAAGCACGGCGGGGACATTGACGTCGACGTACGTTGGCAGGAGTGCCTCGACTTCGAAGCGCAAATCATTGAGAACTACGGGAAGAAAGAGACCATGCACGGCTGACGCCGAACGGCATCAGTTGCCTGCTTGGCCCAAGGTCAATCGTCCTCCGACGTACACCATCCTTCCGAAGATGGGGGCGTACACAAGGCTTGCGTCCATGTTCCTCTGAAACGCTTGGTCATCCGTGTAAGCCAAATCCCAACCCACAATTGGGTTCTGCTGACGGTAGTTCAAGATGTTCTCCACGCCGAGATACACATCGACACCGGGGGCAAACACGCGGGAGATTTGGCCATTGACGACGGCAAATCCCCGTTCAAACTCCGACGCAGGCCGCGCATCGAGTTCGGCGTCGGGTCGCGGGATCCGTTGAGGCCCCACCCATTGCAAGGTGAAGTCGGCGTTCCATTGCGCTTGTCTTTCGTTCGCCTTGGAATGGTAACTCCATTGGGTGAACGCACGGTGCTGGGGCACGTAAGGGTCAATCGTCGTTCCTGCTGTGGCGGCGCCATCGCGTTCTGTGGTCGCGTGGACGTAGCGGTACGCAAGGCGCATGTCCCAGCGACGGTGCACCGACCATCCAAGCTCGGCCTGTCCCGTCAGCGAGCGTGAGGTGCGGTCGCCAAGGTTGTAAATCCGAACCGCATGGGCGTCTGCGTCCAAGTCGACGACAGCGCGGTTTTGGAATTCCGTCCAATAACCATCCAGCGCAAAGTCGGCGTCCCTGTAAAGCAGCTTGAACTTGCTCGTGACGTTCAAGCCTGCGTTCCATCCCTTCTCTGGCTCAAGCGGGCCATCCACGACCCAGGTCCTGTTGCTCGCCCAAACCCCCAGCTCCTCCATCAGCACGTTGGGCGTCCGAAATCCCGTTCCGGCCACCATTTTCAACGACGTCTGCTCCGTTGCGCTCCACCGTGCATGCAAGCGAGGCGTCACAACCGTGCCCCACAGGTTGTGTTGATCCACACGCAATCCCGCCACAACCGTTCCTCGCGGGTTCCCCGTCCAGGTGGTTTCCAAAAAGGCGCCCGGCACGTGCTCTGTTCGTGCCCATTCTTCCGGGGTCGCTGACAAATCCGTTGACGCGGCTCCCCACGTGCCGCGCTCGAGGAAGTCGTCGTAGAGGTAACTCACCCCCGCGCTAAATTGCCGATCCTCCGACCCCAAGAACCCACTGCGCAACACGTTCGCCCGGAAGGTGTTTTGCTGGCCGTCGTAGAAGCGGTTTCCAAACCCATGCCAGTGCCGATGGGTTGACGCCGTCCATTGGCTTCCCCACGAACGGCCTTCCAGGCCAGGCAGTACGTAACCCACCTTGGCGTTGACTTCGGCACGCTGAATTTCTGTGCTGGCGACCCAAGAGGAAGCTACAACGTCTTCATCTCCCATCATGCCCCCATCGCGCTTCATGTCCACGCCAAACAGGACAATTTCTGCACGCAAGCCACGATCCCCCACAAACCTCCACTCGTTCCGAACCACAAAATCTTCCTGGGTCGGCATGTCGAGAAACAAGTCCTGATTGCGATCGTTTTCTTTTTGGCGAATCTCGCCATGAGTCATGACAACCGTATCCCACCGTCTACCCATCTTGTGTCTGCTGACATGGTTGAATTCTGACCTCCCTCCCGCGCCGAAAAACAAGTTCAAAAAGAATGGTTCTGCGGTTTCCGGGTTGCGATGGGCCACGTTGATTTGGCCCGTCAAACTCTCGTAACCCGACATCACGGTGCCCACACCTTTGGAGATGAAGATGTTCTCAATCCACGGCCCCGGAATGAATCCCATGCCTTGCACCACGTTCAGTCCACGGGGTCCAGGCAGGTTGTCGACCAGCAGCTGCGTGTACTTGCCGGCGAGTCCCAACATGTGAATCTGTCGCGTCCCTGTCACCGCATCCGTGAAGCTGGCATCCACCGAGGCGTTGGTTTCGAACGCCTCGCTCAAGTTGCAACAGGCCGCCTTGCAAAGCTCTTTGCGGCTCAGCTGCTGAATGTTCAATGGGTTGAGTAGCGACACGCTCTGAGAACGTTCCTCAAACACAACGTCGGCCGATTGAAGCAGCACCCCTGGCTCAAGCGGAATGTCCAAATAGCCCTCACCGCTGAAATACACATCCACGGTTTGGTAGCCAACCATGCTCACACGCAGCGTGTCAGGGTTTCGCCGGATATCGATTTGGAAAAACCCAAACGCGTCCGTCACGGTTCCATCCTCGCTTCCTTTCCATGTCACCGTCGCCCCTGGCAACGGGTCGAACGAGTCCTTGCCTTCATGCGCCCCTGGTGCATGGTCGTGACCAGAATAGTCTTCTGGCGCAAAAACCTTGCCTCTTAGGGTTCCCTGGGCATTGGCGTTGGAGGCCATACCCACAAGAAGCAACACCGAAACACCAAGCCCTAAGGCCCTCGTCATCGTTGCTTGTCGCCACATGAATCTGAACACGACTTGGGGTCTCGATACTTGCAACACCCGGGCATGTTGGCGTATTGCTCGTCGGTGGCCTTGTACTTGTCCGTGTCGTGGCCCACACCAGTGGCGAGCTTGTGCAGACTTTCCTCGTTCCACTTCTTGGCCTTGTAGACCACGTGAATCGTTTTCTTCTCGAGGTCGTAGTCTGCCGCAACAATGCCTTTTTGATCGAATGTCGCTTCAATGCGGTCTTCGCACATGCCGCAGACGCCTGACACGCCAAACGTCACTTCCGCTTTTTGGGCTTGGGCGGATTGGTCGATAAGCGCTACAGCTACGAGAAAAAGAAAACGAGTGAGCATGCAGCTAAGATACGTTGACGCGATATACCGCTGTGCAAAAGGGTTATTCACCCGTCACCGAAGCTTTCAAGAAGTCTCGGTTCATGCGCGCGATGTTGGTCAAATCAATGCCCTTGGGGCACTCGACCGAACATGCCCCGGTGTTGGTGCAATTGCCAAAACCTTCCTTGTCCATTTGCTCCACCATGCGCATCACACGGCGCTCGCGCTCGGGTTGGCCTTGTGGCAACAAGGCAAATTGGCTCACCTTGGCCGAGACGAACAGCATGGCAGAAGCATTTTTGCAAGTGGCCACGCACGCACCACACCCAATGCACGTCGCGGCATTGAACGCCTCGTCCGCATCTGCTTTGGGGATAGGTATGGTGTTGGCATCAAGTGTTTCGCCGCTCGTGTTCACCGAAACGTAGCCACCCGCTTGGATCACGCGATCAAATGCACTTCGATCTACAGTCAAATCTTTGACCACAGGGAAGGCCGAAGCCCGCCACGGTTCGATCGTGATGGTATCTCCGTCCTTAAATGAACGCATGTGCAATTGGCATGTTGTCACGCCCCGACCAGGACCGTGTGCCTGTCCGTTGATGAACATAGAGCACATGCCACAAATGCCTTCGCGGCAGTCGTGGTCAAACGCAATCGGTTCGCCGCCTTCACGAATAATATTGTCGTTGAGGACGTCTATCATCTCCAAAAAAGACATGTCGCCCGTCACCCCTGAGAGCTGATGGGTCTCTAAGTGGCCTTTATCTTGCGGGCCGTCTTGGCGCCACACTTTGAGTGTGAGATTCATCTCCTTCCAAATTCGAATTTACTTGTAGCTACGCTGCTTCAATTCGATGTTTTCATATTCCAACTCCTCACGATGCAGCTCTGCATCCTTGGGCTCCCCCTTATACTCCCATGCGCTTACGAAAGTAAACTCATCATCTCTGCGCAAAGCTTCACCTTCCTCTGTCTGATGCTCTTCACGGAAGTGTCCACCACAGCTTTCTTCCCTTATCAAAGCATCCTTGCACATCAACTCCCCTAGCTCAAGCAAATCTGCCACCCTTGCCGCTTTGTCCAATTCCGGGTTGTAACCATCCAAAACGCCAGGAACCCTCACCTTTTTGTAAAATTCTTTCCTGAGCTTTGAAATGTCCTCAATGGCCTGTGTCAAATTTTGGCCGTTTCGAGCCATTCCACAGTTCTCCCACATGATGCGGCCCAAGCGACGGTGAAAGTCGTCGACGGGCAAGTCGCCTTTCGTATTGATTAGGTTGGTCAAAAAGCTGACTACTTGAGCCTCGGCTTTCATGAATTCTGGGGAGTCGTTTTTAATTGGACCTGTCCGGATATCATCAGCGAGATAGTCTCCAATGGTATATGGCAAAACGAAATATCCGTCGGCCAGGCCTTGCATGAGCGCCGAAGCCCCCAAACGGTTGGCACCGTGGTCGGAAAAATTCGCCTCACCTGCCGCATACAACCCAGGTACCGTGGTCATAAGGTTATAATCCACCCACAAGCCACCCATGGTGTAGTGTACCGCTGGGTAAATCTTCATGGGTGTCTCATACGGATTGTCGTCCGTGATTTGACGATACATGTCAAACAAATTGCCGTATTTAGCCTTGACCACTGCCTTCCCAAGTTCCCGAATTTTCTCGTCACTGGGGTTCTCTAGGTTCATCACATTCGCCTCGGTCTTACCATAGCGCTCAATGGCACTAGTATAATCTAAGAAAACAGCCTCGCCAGTTTCGTTCACCCCAAATCCGGCATCGCAACGCTCTTTCGCAGCACGCGACGCCACGTCACGAGGCACCAAATTGCCAAACGCTGGGTAGCGGCGCTCGAGGTAGTAATCGCGATCTTCTTCTTTGATATCTGTCGGCATCAATGTGCCCTTTCGCACTGCTTGTGCATCTTCTGCTTTGGCCGGCACCCAAATCCGACCATCATTTCGCAGTGACTCCGACATCAAGGTAAGCTTGCTTTGGTAGTGTCCACTTACGGGAATGCAGGTGGGATGGATCTGCGTGAAGCAAGGATTGGCCATAAAGGCACCTTTCTTATGTGCTTTCCACGCCGCGCTGACGTTTGACCCCATTGCATTGGTGCTCAGAAAGAAAACATTGCCGTATCCACCGGAAGCCAAAACCACAGCATGGGCACTGTGTCGCTGAACCTCACCGGTAACGAGGTTCCGCGCAATGATTCCACGGGCTTTACCTTCCACAATCACCACGTCCATCATCTCATGACGATTGTACATTTTCACCTTGCCTTTGGAAATCTGGCGGCTCAACGCCGAATACGCGCCAAGCAGAAGTTGCTGACCAGTCTGGCCTTTCGCATAGAATGTCCGGCTCACCTGCACCCCGCCAAAGGAGCGATTATCTAACAACCCACCATACTCTCGGGCAAAAGGCACACCCTGAGCCACACATTGGTCGATGATGCTTGTGCTAACTTCTGCCAAGCGGTGCACATTGGCTTCCCGGCTGCGGTAGTCACCCCCTTTCACTGTGTCGTAGAAGAGACGATACACAGAGTCTCCATCGTTTTGGTAATTCTTCGCGGCATTTATCCCGCCTTGAGCGGCAATGGA
>CAZKGY010000086.1:0-6648 GCA_964552305.1 uncultured Comamonadaceae bacterium | reverse complement strand
CCCTGTGCAGGTTGTCTTCCACCTCCTCGTCAAACAAGCCGCTGTCTTGGTCGAGGTTTTCCACCGCCCACCATGTGCCGCGATGCTTGAACCCGAGCCCAAAGTCATCCACCTTCTCGTCGGTCTCCAGGTCGTGGCGAATTTCCGAGAAGCTGTATTCCATTTTGTTCCGGTAGTGGAAGCTCAACGGAGAAGGCACGAGTCCTTGGTACAAGTCGTCGACGTCGTCGATTTGGGCAATTTTGCGGTAGAGCGTCAAGGCGGTTTCTTCCTTCCATTGATGCTGCAATTCCAAGGGGGCGGTGAGGTAGGGTGCCCCAGGGATCGGCTGGTAGGGCAAGTCCAATTCGTAGTCCGCTTGTTTCAGCACCTTCAAGAGCCGGCACTCGGCGTGTTTCGACTTGCACTTCACCACTTGGGCTTCCACCGTTTGGCCCGGCATGGCGTTTTGCACAAACACCACAAATGGGCCTTTGTCCGTTTCAAGGCGTGCGATGCCTTTGCCACCGAAGGCCATGTCGGTGACTTCAAGGGTCAAGGTTTGGCCCTTGCGAAACGTGCGTTGGATGCGTCGGTTTTTCCCCATGACTGGATGGCAAAGGTAGCCTTTCGCAGGCTCGCAATGCCCCAAGTTGGGTACCTTCGCTTCATGCGCTTGCAAGCCAACGTTCGAGGCCATTTGGCCAGTTTGGGTCTGTTGTTTTTGGCCATGATTCAAGGCGGCGATGCCTGGGGTCAAGTTCGCGAGGGAGAGTGGACCCTGGCCACCTTCAACGTGCGCTACGACAACCCCACCGACCCGTTGAGGTGGGGCGATCGGGTCGACGAAGTGGCCCAAGTGATGGGGTTTTACGACATCGTCGGCATCCAAGAAGCCTTACCCAACCAAGTCGAAGATTTGCAGCAACGCCTTCCTTGGATGGACGTGGTTTCACGGGGCCGGGACGCGGACGGAGGTGGTGAGGCATGCGCCATCTTTTACCACAAAGACAAATGGCAACTCCTGCACCACGACACGTTTTGGCTTTCGGACGATTGGACAACGCCAGGTGCCCATGGTTGGACGGCAGACTTGCCGCGCGTGGTGACAGTGGTGAAGCTTCAGCAGGTGGCGACGGGCAAGTTGGTCACGGCATTCAACACCCATTGGAGCCACGTCTCGCAAGAGGCGCGCGAGGGGAGCGGAAGGCTGATCGCGTTGATGGATGCCCTGTCGACGTCCGATGCGTCGGTGGTCTTGGGCGATTTCAACGAAACAAGCGAAGGCCAAGGGCGTCAAATTTTGGCGGGCGCCGGCTTCGACGACGTCTACGACACCCGTCGCGCCCGATGCAGAAAGGAGTTTCCGACCTACACGACGTTCTCCCCTGAAGGGTCCTCTGGTGGCCCCCGGATTGACGCCATCTACACCAAAGGCCTTGTGACCCAATGGACTTGCGTGGATGAGGTCATCAAGAAGGACCTATTCATCAGCGATCACCTGCCTGTCCACGCCGTGGTTTCTTGGGCATCGGGTCGTGAATAACCTCTGCTTCGCCCGTTCAAACGCGGTGGTACGGGGTCGTACATTGCCTTCATGTCGCTGCAGGAACAGGTCAAAACCATGGGCACGTGGCCGGTCTTTCTGACCGCCATTTCCACCATTTTGGGGGCCATCTTGTTCTTGAGGTTTGGCTATTCCGTGGCCCACGTGGGGCTGGTGTCAACCCTCCTGATCGTCTTCGTTGGACACCTGGTCACCGTCCCCACTGCCTTGGCAGTGGCGGAAATCGCCACCAACCAAAAGGTTGAAGGAGGTGGCGCTTACTACATGATTTCCAGGTCTTTTGGGTTGAACATTGGCGGAGCCATTGGGCTGGCGCTTTACCTCTCGCAGGCCATCAGCGTGGCCTTTTACGTCATTGCGTTCACGGTGGCATGCCGAGACCTCCTGCACTGGGTGGACGTGACGCAAGGGGTGCACGTCGACCCCATGTGGGTCAACCTCAGCGTCATGACCATGCTGACCGTGTTGATGCTTGGCAAAGGGGCGAATCTTGGCGTCAAGGCGTTGTACGTGGTGGTGGTCATCTTGTTTGCTGCGCTGGCCATGTTCTTCGCGGGCTCTGGCCCAGGAAATCCTGACTTGAATCCCATTGGGACCATCCCTGAGACCCTTGTGACGGCGGATGGAAGGACGATTCGCCGTTTCGGATTCTTCGAGGTGTTCACCTTCATTTTTCCAGCGTTCACAGGCATCGCGGCGGGCCTTGGGCTGAGTGGAGACCTGAAGGACCCCCGACGCAGCATTCCCCAAGGGACCATCTGGGCCACGGTCGTAGGCATCGTGATCTACATCGCCGTGGCGATCAAGCTGTGGTGGTCGGCGCCACTCGAAGCGCTGGCGTCGGACGAGTTGTTCATGGAGAACATCGCCTTGTGGGGGCCAATCATCCCTGTAGGCCTTGCGGCGGCGGCCATGAGCTCCGCCCTGGGGTCGGTGATGGTCGCCCCTCGTACGCTGCAAGCCATTGCTGCGGACGGCATTTTCCCCGCGGGCATGTCGGATTGGCTGAAGAAGGGGCGGGGAGCGGAACAAGAGCCTGTTCGCGCGTCGGTGGCGACGTGCCTCATCGCGTTCGTGTTCGTGTTGATGGGAGACATCAACGCGGTGGCGGAGATCATTTCCATGTTCTTCATGGTGACCTACGGCGCCATTTGCCTGGTGTCGTTCTTGGAGCACATGGCGGCGGATCCGAGTTACCGTCCGACGTTCAAGTCTCACTGGAGCATCAGCTTGATGGGGGCAGTGCTGTGCGTGGTGCTGATGTTTGGAATGAACCCCACGTATGCCGTGGCGAGCTTGCTCATCATGGTGGCGATTCACGCTTGGGTTTCCCGTCGTGGAGGAGGCCAAAAGGGCATGGTACGGCTCTTCCGCGGCGTGATCTTCCAGATGCAACGGGCGTTGCAGTTGTCCCTTCAAATGAGGGACGAAGACGACCTCGAAGGCTCCGCGGGTTGGCGTCCCTTCGTGCTTGCCATTTCGCCGGACACGTTCATTCGTCGGGAAGGCTTCGACATGGTTCGTTGGGTCGCTTACCGACACGGGTTTGGGACCTACATGCACTTCATCAAGGGGTTCTTGAACGAGGACACCAAAGCCATGTCAAAGGAGGTGCAGGGCATGCTCGTGGAACGGGCCCGAGGCAACAAGAGCCGCGTGCACCTCGACACCATCATCAGTCCGTCGTACACTTCCGCCATCGCCCAGTGCATTCAGTTGCCTGGCATTTCTGGCAAGGGCAACAACCTGTTCTTGATGGAGTACTCTCCGGATCATCCGGTGAACCGTGACCAATTGATTGGCAACTTTCCGCTGCTCGTTTCGGCCGGCTTGGACCTCGCCTTGTTGCGCAGCAGTGGACGTCAGTTTGGCAACAAACACGACATCCATCTTTGGATCACGCCTGAGGACACCAAGAATTCCAGCCTGATGATTCTCCTCGCGTACATCTTGCAAGGCCACCCCGAGTGGAGCGAATCGAGCATCAGCGTGTTTTTCCTGCATGACGGGGAGAACGCCGAGGAGGAGGAGGCTTTGCGGTCCAGCATTGTCGAAGGCCGTCTTCCCATCGCGGAACAAAACATCGAACATGTCTCCCACGAATCCAGTTCTGTTCAAACGATCAAGAACAAATCCGGCGGGGCAGACCTTGTCATCCTCGGGTTCCAAGGGTCGGACATCGAAAGCATGGGTGAAGACGCATTTGAACGGTTCAATGGCCTCGGAGAGGTCCTGTTCGTCCATGGATTGAAACCCTTGACGATCCAATGACCATGCGCGTCAGCCTCCTTCATGGCCCCAACCTCGATCTGCTGGGCAAGCGAAACCCCGCCATCTACGGCACCCAAACGTTGGACGAGTTGGTGGCCGAAGTCGTGTCCTACGGGGATTCCCAAGGCCTGGAAGTCTTGCCATTCCAATCCAACGAAGAAGGCGCGCTGGTGGAGGCCATTCACGAGGCGGGCCGGACTTGCCAAGCGGTGGTCATCAACCCCGGGGGATTCAGCCACACGAGCGTGGCCATTCGCGACGCCTTGGAGGCCATTGGACTCCCTGTGTACGAGGTGCATCTCTCCAACATCCACGCCCGGGAAGGCTTTCGCCGAAAGTCCATCACGGCTGAGGCGAGCACGGCATGCCTTTCGGGCATGGGTTCTCAGGGTTACCTCTCGGCGCTCGACGGAATCGTGAAGGGGTTGTCTTGAGACACTCCTCCATTGATTCTTTGCCCAAGAATTCCCCAGGAGCCGTCGACGAGATGTTTTGTTTTGACTGGCTTGACCTCGTTGGGACACCCTTCGTACGGCATGAGGCTGTTCATCCATGGTTGGATGCTTTGTCCTGTGTCGTCGCAGGATACAAGCATCCCGTCAAGGGGAGATTGCCACGGGTTGTCAATGAGTGAGCCAACAAAGGCATTCCCTGAAAGGAGCCAGGTGGAAGCGTTGTGGTCTAGGGTGCCATTGGCAAATGACTCGTGGCACAATCCCATCAAATTTCGCCCATCATTCAAGACAGGTGCTTCGCAGCACCCCATGACGAAGTGGATGTCGTTGCTTGCCCAGCGGTTGAATCCACCTCCGCAAGCAGGGGCAAAACAATGGGGTCCTTGTCCCTGAAGAATGCAAGCCTCCGTGCAATTTTGCCACGTGTTGCAGGTGAGCACCGCCGATGCCTGGTTCAATTCAAGGCCCACGCCACCTTCCCACGTGTTGCCTTCGCACCGCGTTGGCGCAGGGGATGAGGCAATGGTCAACGCTGGGATGTCGTCGTGCCAAGCCTGGGTCCAGTGGTTTCCATGAATGTGAAAAGGATGCATGTTGCCTTGGCAATGCACGTGACAGTGGATGAACTCGTTGTCCCAGATGTTGGCGCTGCTAGAATCGAACTGCAGCCAGCAATCGGTCCACAGGTTCGACCAGCCCCGAAATGACTGCGAAACTTCAAAGAGGGGGGCGTGATTCCAGCGGATGTCGCCCAAATTGGATTGATCCACCCTCACTTTGCCATGGGTTGTGACATCCTGTCCTTCGTGCCACCCTTCCGAGATCAATGCGCAATTCGAGACGTTGAACTGGCACATCACCTCCAGCGAAGACAACGGTTCTGGAAAAGACAACACTCCACCCTCAAGGGAGAAGCAGCCTGAACCTCCTAGCGTTGCGGACCCCTCCAGCAACGTGGTTCCTTGACCTTCTTGGTCAAGTTGCCAAGCGGCGTTTCCTGCAACATGGAAGGTGGCACTTTCTGACCATCGGATGCTTCCCTCGTTGGTCCAAACGAGGTCGCCGTCGCCTTCGGCAGTCAAAGCTCCAGATAGCTGAACGTCGCTGCCTGGTTGGAAACAACAGGAAAGCCCCTCAGCCATCATCGCCACCAAGGCATCTTCATTCACCCTGAATGTCCCACCGGATTTTACCACGATGCAGCCACCGTTGAGCGTGAGCGAAGCGAATTCTCGCAAGCATAGGGTGCTTCCCGCGGCAACCACAACGGTGCTTCCTTCCTCAAGCACCAGCTGACTCCCGGGCATCATGTCCAGCACGCCAGTCACGCCAGTTTCAGAGTTTCCCACCCGCAATTCTGAGCCGTCTGTGAGTCGGATGGTGGTCGCGCAGGGTTGCGTGGTGACATGAAACGGAGTCACCCCGTTTCCCACATGCAATTTGCCTTGGGTTTGAAGCGTCAGCGATCCTAGCTGGTTGAGGTTGGGCTGGTGCCAACCAAGGGTGTAGTCCGTGACCCCTTCGTTGGGCAAGGTTGTGGGGATTGTCCCCCAAAGCGATTGCAATTTTTGCAAGAATTCAATTTGGTGGTGTGTCGCCAAGGAGGCATGTGGCTCTCGGGGTGCGGTTGGCAAGGCGGTGGATACCAATTCCCAAGGATTGGCGTCTTCCCAAGTACCCAAAGCGCTTGCGTGCGAGACGAAGGAAAAGTCCCATTGGCCTTCCAGTGTTTCCAAATTCAATGGCATGCTCGCGGCAATCGATTGGGCAAACAGCGACACGTGTGGTGCAGTGGACCCAGGCACGTTGCATGCGTCAGTTTCTGGCACCGTTGTTTCAATGCACTGCGTGTTCATCCACCCAACGGAAGAGAATGGGTTCAATTCGCCGGGCAAGCAAAACGAAGCCATCTCGTGCACTTCTCCAGCCCACTCGGGACGCCAACGTTCAGCCACGAGAAAGAAAGGCGAGCCAATTCCCTCCGTGAGTTCCCACTCCATTAGCAGCAGGGGGGACGACGTCAGTGCGGGATTCGCAGTGGCATGGCTGTTGATGACATTGATGTTTCTGCTCCATCGAGGCCAGCCAGCCTCTTCCATCCGTTGAAGGAGAAGCTCATGAATGGCTGTGCTTGTGCTGTGGTTGGAAAGGAGTTGCAGGGCAGCAGGAGAGTGAAGGCTGTGCCACTGTTGCATGGCTTCTTGGCTCGAACTGGCCAAGCCGAGCAGCAGCGCTTGAAGTCCAGTGGGAAGGGTGGCACCCTGGAAAGGCGCGTCGATGGCCACGAACATCCCCGTGCAGTGCAATTCGTCATCCGCTTCCATTCCCGCCAAAGCCAGCCTGCCCACCAGCCCCCCCATGCTCACGCCCACCAGT
>CAZKGY010000085.1:0-6675 GCA_964552305.1 uncultured Comamonadaceae bacterium | reverse complement strand
GCGCTTTGGGGACGACTTCGACGAGGCCCAATTCCGCAGCACCAACCCCCAAGTCATGCGCCGCCAAGGCGACATCGACTCCATCAACGCCCGCTTCAAGGCCGCCATGGATGCCGAGGATCTCGCCGGGGTGAAGGCGCTCATCGAAGACCTTGGCATCACCTGCCCGGTCAGTGGATCCAAGAACTGGACCGACGTGCGTCAGTTCAACCTGATGTTCAAGACCGAGCTCGGCGCCGTCAGCGGCGACTCCGGCGTGGTCTACCTCCGCCCTGAAACGGCGCAAGGCATCTTCGTGAACTACCTGAACGTGCAGAAGAGCGGTCGGATGAAGTTGCCGTTTGGCATTGCGCAGATCGGCAAGGCCTTCCGCAACGAAATCATCGCGCGCCAGTTCATCTTCCGCATGCGGGAGTTTGAGCAAATGGAGATGCAATTCTTCATCAAGCCCGGCACGCAAGAGGAGTGGTACAACCACTGGAAAGAAGCCCGAATCAAGTGGCACAAGGCCCTGGGCCTCGGCGAAGAAAACTACCGCTTCCACGACCACGTGAAGCTGGCCCACTACGCCGACGCTGCCTGCGACATCGAGTTCAACTTCCCGATGGGCTTTAAGGAGCTTGAAGGCATCCACTCGCGCACGGACTTTGACCTGAAGCAACACGAGGAGCACAGCAACAAAAAGCTGCGCTACTTCGACCCTGAGACGCAAGAGAGCTACGTGCCCTATGTGCTTGAGACCTCCATCGGCCTCGACCGCATGTTCCTCGCAGTGTTGAGCAGCGCGCTCCGCGAGGAGACCCTCGAAGACGGCAGCGAGCGCACGGTGATGGCGATCCCCTTCGGCTTGGCGCCCGTCAAGGCGGCGGTGTTGCCGCTCATCAAAAAGGACGGCCTTCCCGAGAAAGCCCGCGAGGTCCTGGCCCAGCTCCAACTGCACCACAACGTCCAGTACGACGAGAAGGACGCCATCGGCCGTCGCTACCGTCGCCAGGACGCCATCGGCACGCCCCTGTGCATCACCGTGGACCACGACACGCTCGAGGACCACGCCGTGACCGTGCGCAACCGCGACACCATGAAGCAGGAGCGCATCGCCATCGCCGACTTGAACACCTACGTCGACGGCCTGGTGAGCATGGCCTCCCTGTTCCGAGCTTGAGTTGTTGACTTGCCCCATTTGACCCCATGACCCTTTCCTCCCTCAACCTCGAAGGCAAGCGCGCGTTGGTGCGCGTGGACTTCAACGTGCCTCTGGACGACGCCCAAACCGTCACCGACGACACCCGCATTCGACGGGCCATTCCCACCATCCAAGCCCTGCTCGAAAGTGGCGCTTCGGTGGTGTTGATGAGCCACCTGGGCCGGCCCAAGGGACCAAGCGCCGAGTTGTCGCTGAAGCACGTCGTGCCTACCCTGTCCAGCTTGTTGGGCAAGCCCGTGAAGTTTGCCGAAGATTGCGTGGGCGACAAGGCCCTCGATGTGACCCAAGGCCTGGTGCCTGGCGAGGTGGCCCTGCTCGAGAACCTTCGCTTCCACGGAGAAGAAAAAGCCGGCGAGGAGTTCTTTGCCGGACAGCTCGCCGAAAACGGCGACGTCTACGTCAACGACGCCTTCGGAACGGCGCACCGCGCCCATGCATCGACGGCGGTCATCGCGAAGTTCTTTCCGGAGGACAAGGCGTTTGGCCTGCTCATGCAAGGCGAAGTCGAGGCACTCAACAAGGTGCTTTCCACGCCAGCCAAGCCCCTGCTCGCCATCATCGGTGGCGCCAAGGTCAGCAGCAAGCTGAGCATCCTGGAAAACCTGGTGGACCGCGTCGACAAGCTGATTGTCGGGGGCGGCATGGCCTACACGTTCGTGAAGGCCCAAGGTGGCAGCATCGGCACAAGCTTGGTGGAAGACGACATGTTGGACAAGGCGCGTGCAATCTTGGCCAAGGCCGAGGCGGCGGGCACCGAGTTCCTCCTGCCCAAGGACACCCTGTGTGCAGACGACTTTGCCCCTGACGCGAACACCGAGGTTCACCCCACCGACGCCATCCCCGGCACATGGATGGGCCTCGACATCGGCCCAGAGACGCGCGACCGCTTCGTGCAAGCCGTGCTCGACAGCCGCACCATCCTGTGGAATGGCCCCATGGGCGTGTTCGAGATGGACGCCTTCGCGGGCGGCACCAACGACGTGGCAGCTGCCCTGGCCAAGGTGACCGCCGACCACGACGCCTTCACCCTGATTGGTGGGGGCGACTCGGTGGCAGCCATCAACAAGGCGGGGCTCGCCGGCGACGTGAGTTACGTCAGCACCGGCGGCGGCGCCATGCTGGAAGTCCTGGAAGGCAAGGTGCTTCCGGGCATCGCCGCCATCGAGGCCTGAAGGGATTCTGCACCCGTCAGCGCGTGAGGATGTCCTTCATCACAAACATGCTTTGCACCGTGGCGATGTTGGGCATGGCCGCCAAGCGCTGAGAGATGAACCGGTGGTAGGCGTCCATGTTGGGCACCTCAACCTCGACGAGGTAGTCGAACGAACCTGCCAGGTGGTAGCATGATCGCACCTCGCGGTGGGACCCAATCGTGGACTCAAATTCTTCCAGCAGCTCCCGTTCGTGAAGCTTCAAGGTGATGTTGCAGTACGACCGGATCTCCATCCCGAGCTTCTTGCGGTTCACCTTGACGGTGTACCCGGCGATGATGCCCTGGTCTTCAAGGCGCTTGACGCGAGAGAACACGGCGCTCCTGCTCAACCCCGTCAATTCGCTGAGGTCTTGCATGCTGCTGCGGCCGTCAAACTCCAGGTGGTCCAAAATCGCTTTGTCCAAGGCATCCATGCGCAATCGTTTTGTTTTGTTCGTCAATTTCTGACTTTGACTGAACAAATGACGTCAATTTGATTGAAAATTGTTCAATTGTTCTTTTTGAAAACCAAAATGGTGAACGATTGATTTACTTGCTTCCATGAAGAAGCACTTGGAGACCCGCGCAATGTTCGCGGGATACAACCCTTCGGATGCAGGCTACGCGGTGAAACCGCCCATGCACCCGGCAAGCACCTTTGTCTTTCCCGATGCACGTACCGGGGCCGCCCACATGGAGACGGCCTATGGCGTGGAAGGCGCAGAAACGCCGCCCGAAGGCTTCATTTACAGCCGCCTCGGCAACCCCACCCTGAACATGGCCGAGCAGCGCCTTGCCGCGTGGGACGACAGCGCCGACGCCGCGCTCTTTGCCAGCGGCATGGCCGCCATCAGCACCGCCCTGCTTGCTTGGTCGGACGCCGACCGGCCGGTTTGGTACGTCGGACCCCTGTACGGCGGCACGCAGCATTTCTTGGACGACGTGCTTCCTTCCATGGGGCGGGAGGTGACGTGCCTCGACCATTTGGACAGCCTTGAGAATGCCCTGGTGGAAGCCGGTGGCGCACGGCCTGGCATTGTCTACCTCGAGACGCCGGCCAACCCCACCATGCAAATCAAGCGCATCCGCACCGCCAGCGAATGGGCGGCGAAGCACAGCACGGAAGACCACCGCATCCTGGTGATGGTCGACAACACCTACCTCGGTCCGGTGTTGCAGCGGCCATTGGAGCACGGCGCCGACCTTGTCTTGTACTCCGCGACGAAGTACATCGGGGGGCACAGCGACCTCATTGCCGGGGCCGCCTCTGGCCACCACGACGTCATGGCCAAGGTCAAGGAGTTCCGGACCTTCCTCGGCGGCATGGCCGATCCATGGACGTCTTGGATGCTCGCACGCTCCATGGAGACCCTGCACGTCCGCGTGGAAAGGCAGCAGGCCAGCACCGGTGCACTTCTCGGCCACTTGCGCGAGCTGTGCGGCCACGACGCCGTGACGTCGGCTTGGCAGGAAGACCTGCGCGATCGCCAGGACGCCGAGGTGGCGGCCTCCCAGCAGTTGGGCGGCGGGGCCATGGTGGGTCTGACGGTGCCAGGTGGCAGAGAAGGCGCCTTCGCGTTTTTGGACGCGCTAAAGGTTTTCAAGCTGGCCGTGAGCCTCGGATCGACCGAGAGCCTGGCGGAGCACCCCGCAAGCATGACCCATGCCGGGGTCCCGCAAGCCGTGAAGGAAGCCACGGGCATCTCCGAAGGCTTTGTTCGGCTGTCGATTGGGCTCGAGCACCCGGAAGATTTGATCAACGACGTCACCCAAGCTTGGAAGGTGGCCGCTTGGGTGGCGAACTTGGCCGTGTGAGAACGGCTTTTTGGACAATTGTATGGTTTGCGCTCTCGGGCATCGCCTGGGGCCAAGGCCGTGTGCACCTGTACGAGGACGACCGAATGATGTGGCGCGACATGGTGGCCCACGTTGACCAGGGCTTGGTGCGCATGGGGTGCGATTGGCGTGGCGAGGTGGCGTTCACCTTGCTCGACGACGGGATGTGGGACGAAACGAAGGTCTTCCAGGGATTTTCGACCAGCACCTTGGACCTGGCCTTGACCGTTCGTGAAGACAGGGTGTACCTCGGCGACTCGCAATTCACCGACGCCATCCTCTACACGGTCCGCGACGGCAAAGTCTTTCGGGGCGACAGCACCTTTCCCTTGGACGTCCTGTACACAATCCGGGAAGAAGCCACGCTGGTTGGATCCAAGCCGGGCGTGCCCACCTTCGGCGTGTACAAAGAAGACAGCATGGCCTGGACCGACCGCGTGGCGGTCCTTGAAGGCATTCCCTCCACCACGGAATTGGTGGCGCTGCTGCTCGCCTCAGGCTGGCTTTGAGGCCCCATTTCCACGCAACAATGTGACCAAGGTTGCGAAAATTGTCATTCTTTTTATGTAAATTTAATGGACGACTGACAACTGCGCCCATGTTCACAACACCCTCCCGCATGCTTGGCACGTGCGCCCTTCTCTTGGGCTCCTTGTGCTTTTCCACCGTGTTGCACGGCCAACACATGGTGCGCGAATGGAACGAAGTGTTGCTTCAGTCCATCCGGGACGACTTGGCCCGACCCACCGTCCATGCACGCAACTTGCACCATTGGTCCATGGCCGTGTACGACGCCTGGGCCGCCTACGACAGCATCGCCGAGCCCTGCCTTGTCGACGTGGACTTGCCTGCCATCGAAGACCCCGTGTTGCGCCGGGAAGCGCAAGAAGAGGCCATCAACTACGCCTCCTTCCGGATCCTTTGGGCGCGGTTTGCGAACACCCCTGGCGGCAACGCCACGCTGATGAACATCTACCAGCGGTTCTTGTACGAGGGAGGCCAAAACTCCTTCCAAAGCACCGACTACTTCAACGACGGCCCGCGCGCCTTAGGCAACTACATCGCCGAGCAAGTGCTCGCGTTTGGGGCCCAAGACGGCAGCAACGAAGCGAACAACTACGCGAACCAGCATTACGAACCAGTCAACCCCGACATGTTCATCGAAACGGTGCCCGGCAATCCCTTCTTGACGCAGCCGAACCGTTGGCAGAGCATCAACCTCAGCACGTTCGTGGGCCAAAGTGGCGTGACCGAATCGGAAACACCGCCATTCCTGAGCCCGGAATGGGGGCAGGTGACGCCGTTTGGGCTGCCAGACAGCGCGAAGATGGTGAACGTCCGAGACGGCTGGCCGTACACGGTCTGGTTGGATCAAGGGGCGCCTCCGATGGTGTCGCTCACCTACACCGACGGCATGAACGACCCCTACCTGTGGGGCTTCTCCATGGTGTTGCGGTGGTCCGAGCACCTCGACCCCACGGACGGCGTGATGGTGGACATCAGCCCTGCGACCATTGGCAACGTCGACCCGGCCCTGTTTGATTTGGGTTACGACGAGTACGACCAGTTCTACAACTGGGAGGACGGCGGCGACGCCAGCGAAGGTCGCGCCATCAACCCCAAGACCGGCCAGCCCTACGAGCCACAAATCGTGCCCCGTGGCGATTACGGCCGGGTGCTCGCGGAGTTTTGGGCCGACGGCCCCGACAGCGAAACGCCACCAGGCCACTGGTACACGATCCTGAACACGGTCATGGACCATCCGGAGTTCGTGCCCAAGTGGAAAGGCGAAGGCCCCACGATGAGTGCCTTTGACTGGACGGTGTGCGCCTACTTCACCCTGGGTGGTGCCCTGCACGACGCGGCGATTGCCGCCTGGAGTCACAAGGGCTGGTACGACTACATCCGCCCCGTTTCTGCCTTGCGATGGATGCAAGGCCGCGGGCAATGCACCGACCCCAACCTGCCCAACTTCGACAACGTGGGCCTTCCCCTCGTTCCGGGCTTTTGCGAGCTCGTCGAGGCGGGCGACGCCGACTTCCCCAGCCCTGCCGACGTCGACAAGCTGAAGGTTCGGGCATGGATGGGCCCCGACTACATCGACAACCCCGACGTGGACGATGCTGGCGTCGGATGGATCTTGGCCGAAGACTGGTGGCCCTACCAGCGTCCGTCGTTCGTGACGCCGCCCTTTGCCGGGTACGTCAGCGGTCACTCCACCTTCTCTCGGGCCGCGGCCGAAATCTTGACGGCCATCACCGGCGACGAGTACTTCCCTGGCGGCATGGGCGAGTTTGTGGCCTCTGCCAACGACTTCCTCGTGTTCGAAGAAGGGCCTTCCCAGGACATTGTCTTGCAGTGGGCCACCTACCGGGACGCCTCGGACCAGTGCAGCCTGTCACGCATTTGGGGCGGCATTCACCCGCCCGCCGACGACCTTCCT
>CAZKGY010000084.1:0-6695 GCA_964552305.1 uncultured Comamonadaceae bacterium | reverse complement strand
AGACGGTGGGCTCACCCAAGAATTCCTTCCTGTTTTCCGAATACCCCGAGCCGAGGCTGTACGAGCCTCTGACGCTTGGCAGACGGTTCGCCTTGGCCAAATCCAAGCCGAGGTAAGCGTCGGTGATTTGCATGTCGGCTGCCCGCATGTCCGGAAAGTTCGACAGGGCGTGATCCACGGCAGCACGGGACGAGGCCGGCAGTTCCGTGAGCATGAGCATTTCCTTTTCGGGAGCAGCCACGTCGAAGGTCGCTTGCGCTTCCTCGGTGAGTTGGAGCAATTGGCCCAGGCTCAAGAGGGCGAGTTGAACCGCGTTTTCGGCCGAAACCACGGCGCTGACGTCTGACGCGCGCTGGGCCATGACGTCCAACAGGTCGCTTTCTGCCGCCGCACCGGCATCGACCAACTTTTGGACCCGGTCCACTTGTCGGTTGGTGGCGTCGGCGTTGGTTTGGGCGATGGTGAGGAACTCCCGTTGGAACAGGACGGACAGGTACGACGACGCCACGCGAAGCGCCAAGTTGTTTTGGACAACCTCGGCGTTGGTGGCGGCAAGGTCCATGCCCAACTTCGCACGCTTGAGGTTGATCTGGTTCTGCATCCCGTTGAACAGGGTGATGGAGGAACTCAGCCCCAGATTGCCCGACTGGACAGGGTCCGAGGCAAACGTGTTGGTCAAGGGGTCAATTCGCTGGCCGATGTTCACGCCGTAGCTCGACTGCGCATTCAGGTTGGGCAGGAAGGCGCCTTGCGCGGCCAGAAGCCCTGCTTCCCCTCGGACAAGCCCCAGTTCCGCCTGCTTGAGGTCGAGGTTGTTCGTTTGGGCATGCTCCAAGCACTGTTGAAGCGTCCAAGGCTCAGAATCCGACGCTTGTCCGAAGCCTGCCCACGGCAGCGCCCACAAAACCACCAGAACCCAGGAGGGAGGGAAAAGTCGATGCATGGACCAAATTTACGTCCATCCCTCCCTCACGAAGGGATTTTGTCGGTTGCCTTCACCTTCTTGAAGACAAACCAGGCAAAAAACCCGAGAATCAGGTAAGGCACAGCCATGAGGTACAAGATGCCTGCATTGAGTCCGCGACCCAAGGATCCGTCTTCGGCACTGTCTTCCGCCACGGCCTTGCACATCACGCATTGGCCCCACGTCAGGTCGACGGCCAGGACGAGCAACACGACAAGCCAGAGGACCCGTTTCATGTCAGAAAGGGTAGCAGGGGGAAATCATGAGGTACACCACCACGCCCGTGAACGTCACGTACATCCACACCGGCCAAGTGATGCGGGCCCATTTGCGATGGCGCTCCACTTGGTTGCCCAACCCCAACAAAAAGGTGGTGAGCACCATGGGCACGATGGCCACCGAGAGCAAGATGTGCGAAATCAAGACGACGAAGTACACCGACCGAATGGCCCCCTCGCCACAGTACGGCGTGCTTTCGGTGGTGATGTGAAAGCTGACGTAGCTCAACAAAAACAGCGCCGACAGCACCAAAGCCGCGGTGTTGAACCGCTGGTGGAGCAAGAGTTTGTGGTTTTTGATCGCCCAGAACGAGCCAATGAGACACAAAAAGGCGGTGCCATTGATGGTGGCGTTCAGGGCAGGAAGCCGATTCAGCACGCTCCTCAAGCCTTCGTCCACTTCGACGCCGGGCAGGTAGAACAAAATGGCCACAACCACCGGGATGGCCACACCGGCCACCCACACAAAGGCTTTCATCTTCTTGTCAATGCTCATGCCAAGTTATTCTAGACAAAGATGCACCAGTCACGGCTGTTCCGTGATGAGCAGGGCCGCATCCAGCAACATTTCGTCCACTTCTTGCGTGGAAGTGCCGTCGTACAACCCTCGGATGCGGTCTTGACAGTCCACCAACACGAAGGTGTCGCTGTGGAAGAAGCCCCCTGCCGCCGTGTCGCTTTCCAACGCGGTCAAGTAGTATCCGAATTTGGCTTGTTCGTACAAGGCCGCTTGCTCCCCCGTGACGAATTTCCACTGCGCCGTGTCTGCGCCAATCCTTCTCGCGTAGTCCTTCAACCGCTCAGGCGTGTCCCTCGTGGGATCCACCGTGTGGCTCAGGATGGCGATGTCGGACTGCAGGTTTCTGTCCCTCATCCACTGCTGGCCACGCGCCAGTTGGCTGGTCATGACAGGACAAATCGTGGGACAATGCGTGAAAAAGTAGTCCACGATCCGAACCTTGCCCTCCACGGTTCGGTGGCTGATTTCGGTGCTGTCGATGCCCGTGAACGAGAACTTGGGGATGGTGTGTCCCTCGGGCCCGAGGACGGGAAGGGCTGCTCGCTCGGCCAAGGATTCTTCAAGCTTTTCCCTGGCATACTTCGCCAAGTCCATTTCCTTCTTCAGCAGCGCGATGTCTTCCACGGCGTCGCGTATGGCGTTTTCTGAAGCGGCGTAGTAGATGCCGCGCAAGAAGCCTTCGGCATCGACCAACCACAAGGTGGCGACGTTGTTGGGGTCGCTGGGGTCACGCTTGATCATGAATTGCTCATGCACCACGTTGTCAAGCGTCAGGGAGTCCCCGGTCAGAAACTGCCACTTCCCCTCGAATCCGTTGTACCGCGTGTTGCGCCCAACGTAGGCCTGAAGGACCTCTGGCGTGTCATGGGAAGGGCTCAAAGAAAAGCTCACCATGACGATGTCGTCTTCGTCGCGGTAGCGGAAGTTGGGCCACAACAACTGACGGGTCATTTGCGCCACGTGTGGGGCGTCCGTCCCGAAGAACGACGCAATCCAAACCTTGCCCAACAGCGAATCGGAATGGAACGGCTCGCCGTCATGGTTTGTCAATTGAAACGGCCCCACGCGCCGGGCATCAAGGCTGAGCCCATCAACTTCGGCGTCGGCGGTGTAGTAAGGGAGCGTCTTGAAGTTGTGGTCCGTCAGCAACCCAAAAAAAACCAGCCCCGCCAAAGGCAGGGCCAGCATCATGGCTATCAATATGAGTCGGTTCTTGAACGAACCCATCTGCTCAGTGGAGGGTGTTGAACGAATTCAGGTGACCGAAGCCCTCCGTGATGGCGATGAAAATCAAGTAGCAAATGAAGAGCACGTACGGCGCGATGACCGCCTTCTTGAGGTTGGGGCGCTCGTCGCCAAGGTGCATGAAGACCAACACGATGTAGGCAGCCTTCACCAAGGTCATCACGATGAAGGTCCACTTGATGGCCGTCCAGGTGAAGGTTTCCGAGCGCTTGAAAATGACACCCATCCCCACTTCCACCGCAGTGATGAGGGTCAGGAGGCCTGTCACAAACCAAATTTTCTTGCGGATGGATGCACCCGCTTCATCGCTGTGGTGCGCCGCCATGGCGTAGCTGTCGTTGACAATGAGATCGTCGCGTTCCATGTCAGATGAGGTAGAAGAAGGTGAAAACAAAGACCCACACGAGGTCGACAAAGTGCCAGTACAAACCAGTCTTCTCAACCATCTCGTAGTGGCCACGGCGCTCAAACACGCCATTCAACGCCATCAAGAAAATGATGATGTTGATGATGACTCCAGAGAACACGTGAAATCCGTGGAACCCTGTGATGAAGAAGAAGAAGTTCGCGTAGGTCTGCTGGATGGCGTATTCGCTGTCTTCCAGGTTGGCGCCAAACGCGAAGACGTCGCTTCGTGCGTTCCACAACTTCACGGCCTCAGCCCCTGACACCTCTTGCTCGTTTTCGACGTACTTGTTCAACGTCAATCCGTGCAATGCCGCGCTGTGTTCGTGGTCGCCAAATTGGGTGATGGTCACGTGCTCTGCGTCTTGGTGCATCACCGTGTTGGGGTCACCTGCACTCCATGGTTCCGCCAAGTGACCAAAGTGATGGTCCATGTACACGAGGTCGCCTTTGTTCAAGGAGAAGGTCTCGCCGTTGTCGGCGGTCACGGTCATGGACTGCTCAAGTTGGAAGCAGCCGCCAGCACCATGGATGAAGTGAGACCATTCCCACGCTTGGGAACCCAAGAAGAAGAAGCCTCCGATGATGGTGGCACCCAACCATTTCAACACACCCGCCTTGTCGTTGCGGTGCCCCGCCTCCACCGCCAACACCATGGTCACGGAGGACACGATGAGGATGAAGGTCATCAAGGCGACGTAGATCAAGGGGTACTGCCCGTCGAGCCCTGGAAGGGCCCGGAACACTTGCTCGCCGATGGGCCAAGCGTCCTCGGACGTCGCCCGGGCAAACCCGTAGGCAGTCAAAAGTCCTCCGAAGGTCAGGGCGTCTGACACGAGGAAGAACCACATCATCATTTTCCCGTACGTCACTGAGAACGGGCTTTGACCTCCGCCCCAAAGGACTTCAGTCGGGATCGTTTCGGTGTTTCCAGCCATGGCTTGAAATTGTGACACGAAAATAAGGCAATCGACCCACCTTCCACAGCGAGAACGAATCCAAATGATGGCTGTTGTTCACAGGTTGCTCGTGGAGGGCGTCAAGCACCTCAACGGGGTCAATGCATCACAAAAAGGAAGGCAAACAGGTAAATCCAGAGGATGCCCAAGAAATGCCAGTAGATGCCGAGGGCTTTCAGCTGCACGAAATCCCCGCTGTGGATGGTCCCGCGGAACACGCGAATGCCGTTGACAATGAGGTATGCCAGCCCAAGCACGAGGTGCAAAATGTGGGTGAGCACCAAAGCCCAAATGTATCCGCCACCGCTGTTGGACGATTGCAGGACCTTGACCGTGATGGGTTCGACCATCAAGGCGTCGTCTGGGGCGTAGTATTCCCCCCGTGCCGCGTCGTGGAGCAACGCTTGCCCGTCGTAACGGAAGTCGTAGTCTTCGCCATAGACGGCGTCACTCTCCGCCATGGCCTTCAGGTTGTTCCAACGGAACGCCGTACCCAGTGACGTCTCGGAAGTGTCCCAGCCCATGCCGATGTCAGACAGCGATTTCCAACCCTCGGCCTGGGTGATGGTGAATGCGACCCCGAGCGCCAAGGTTGCGCCCATGGCCACCATGCTTTGTTTGGCCTGCCCTTGGGCCATGGAACGCGTGGCCCACCACAGGGTCAAGCTGCTGAGTGCGATGACCGCGTTGCTGACCCAAAACATGCTGGGTGGTTCGACATGCACCCAAAATTGGCCCATGTTGCTCACGATGTAGGCGGACGTGAAGCCTGCAAACAACATGGTGATCGCGAAGACGATGAAGTACATCAACATGGTCTTGGTGCGCTCTCGCACCTTGGGGTCGTGGCCTTCAAAGACGTTTTGTGGCATCAGGAGAGGGGAATTTTGTCAAGGACGTAAACGATCTGAACCGATGGCAAGTAGACAAAGCTGGCAAACATCAAGTTGCGGGCGGCTTCTAGGGTCTGTGTGGCGAGCAAACGGAGCGCAAACCACGAGAATCCCAAACCAGCCAACACCGCCACGGTGAAAGCAACATCTCCCACCATGGGTTGGTTCAGGGCCCAGGGCAACATGCTCGCTGGGATGCAAAACAAGGTGTACAAGAGGATCAATTGGGCGGACCGGCCGCTCCTGCCCGCGTTGAATGGAAGCATTTTGTAGCCCGCCTTGAGGTAGTCGTCGTGGGCGAGCCACGCGATGGCCCAAAAGTGAGGGAACTGCCACATGAACTGGACGGCAAACAAGGTTCCAGGCTCGATTCCGAAGTCGCCTGTGGCCGCCACGTACCCAATCATGGGAGGAAGCGCACCGGGGAATGCCCCGACAAACACACACAGGCTGGAGTGCTTTTTCATGGGCGTGTAGGCCAGGACGTAGCTGGCCATGGCGGCCACTCCCAGCCATCCGCTCAAGGGGTTCAAGCTGAACAACGAGGCGAGTCCCACCACGGCGGCCAAGGTGCTCCAGGCCAAGGCCTCGTTCACCGTCATGCGACCAGAGGGCAGGGGGCGGTTCTGGGTCCGAGACATGACGGCGTCCGCCCGTCGCTCGATGACTTGGTTGAACCCGTTCGAGGCGCCAGTCAGCGCATAGCCTCCCAGCGTCAAGACCAAAAACGTCTTGAGGTCCATGGTGTCCATGGCCATGAACCATCCCAACACGGCGGAAAGGACAACAAAAAAGCCGAGCCTGACTTTGAACAACGTGGCGAGGTCGCGATGCATGCGGACGCAAAATTAGGGCAGGGAAAGGGAGGGGGCGGTGTCGAACGTCACCAATCTCGTTCTTGCATGACCCGGCTGTGCCGGACACCCAGTTCGATGCGATGCGTGTCCCACTCCGGCGTCCAAGCCACGCCGCCTTGCTGGGTTTCGATCCGGGCCCACACGCGCAGGAACGCCTCGATGCCTCCGACGCCAAATTTGGTCCCCAGGTAACGGGCAACGTCCAATTCCACGCGTGTCAACGAGGCATTCACGCCCTGCAACCATGCGTGTCCGTCGTCGCCATCCCTGCCCGCAGTGGAAGCCGTGGGCAATTCGCCAGCCACCATGACCAAGTTCGTTTCGCTCGTGCCCGTCGACCGGCCTTGGACGCGGTGCAGCAGGCTCAAGCGTCCCACCCACTCGGCGTTGGGTTTGTGCCTCACCCTGACGCGTCCTTCGACGAAGTTGGCGCCCCCCGGGTGGCCCAAGGGCTGGTGCAAATGGGTGAAGCTCAATGGCTCGGTGTTGTGCGCGTACACCCAAGGACGGACGCAAGCGCCTTCGGCAAGCCACCCCCAGCGGCCGGTGGCACTGGTCGCGTGAGCCCCGGCCA
>CAZKGY010000083.1:0-6883 GCA_964552305.1 uncultured Comamonadaceae bacterium | reverse complement strand
TCATGACTGGCCAGGGGCTTGGGGCAACATGGACATCAGCGCTAGCTTGGTGGCGTGGGATTTCTTCGACCGAACATGCAATACGGGGCTTCCATTGAGCGTGGAGACCATGGTTCCGCAATCGGAAGCGGCAGTTCAGGGAACTTGGGACATTTTGGGACGGCCTTGTCCATCCACTGCGCCGGGGCAACTTCTCATTCAACGTCTTTCAAACGGCAAAGTCCAGAAGGTGGTGCGACTCACGGAGTGATCAAATCGGGGTTGAGGGTGTTCGGCTTCTGTCCTGCTGGGTCCACATGTAATGTAGACTTCACGATCTCTTTTTTCGAAGTCAACCAACTGAGACAAGAATACTCGGCAATTCCCGTTCATCGGCGTTTGATGTTGACAAAATCAAGAGCAGTTCATTGAGGATTAATGCTTTAAGTCGTTTCTTGGACGTGTTTTAAATCAATCCTTATGAACACAACACTTTACACTTTCACCCTTTGCGCAGCGGCCATGCTTTTTGGGTGCGCACCAGCCGATCAAAATGGAGCGATGGAGCAATCGACCGTCAGAACAGACGACGAGCTCTCTGCCAAGATTGAGCTTCTCTTTGACAAGTACATCCAAAACGAATGGGATGTCATGGACTTGTATGCCGAAGACGTGCTTTGCAAAATCAACAACGTGGAATTTTCAGGGCGGGACAATCTTATGGGCGGATTCAAAATGCACCACGATGCTCTCTACAGCAACATCGCCATCAAGGACATGCGCATTCAATCAGAATACTGGAGTGACGGTGAGATCTGGTCTCGCTCTTGGTTCACATGGACAGGCGATGGCCAAACTACGGGGGACAGCTACTCCAATCGCGGACACTTTGGCTACAAGTGGGAAGATGGACGCATCGCTGAACTGCATGGTTACTGGAGCGAAGATGCTCAGAACACAGAAGCAGCGGCTTACGCTGCAGCCAACGCGAGCGAATGACCTTTGTCTGAGCACACTTCAAAAAACAAACTGGAAGAGCCCTGCTTTAGGCGGGGCTCTTTTTTTACGGAAAACCCAAACAGGCCTACTTGACCAAATCAGGTCCGGGTTCAGGGGTTCGACTCCCCTCTGCTCCACAAGTAAAGTGGGCTTGTCTTCTCTGAATCAGTGAACCACAAGCTTGGCACTCCTGGAGCCGTGCTTCACGAAGTAGAGGCCTGGCTGGAGATGAGAGATATCCATGGAGATGAAGCTCGAGGAGGAGGGAAGTGATTTGAAAACAACTTGTCCAGCGCTGTTGACCAACATCAATTCAGACGATGAATAGGAGGGGGCCAGGTTCGCAACGGTGAGTTGATCCCGTGCAGGGTTCGGATACAGGACGAGTCGACTCCAACTCGAAATCGGCGCTGGGTTTGTTCCTGCAGTGGATGCCAAGGTCCAGCTGGAACCAAAGTGGTTGTCCAGTTCTGGTGCCACACGCACAAGCTTCTCCATGCCTGGGGTGGGCACAGGCCACGGAGAAGTGGGTTGATATTCCAAATGGTCGATGGCAATGCCGCTTGCGTCGCGCAACACAATGCGTTCTCCTTGGTCTGACAATTGCCCACTGCTCCATTGGAAGACAGGCTCAGGCACGTCGGGGAACAGGGAAGCATCTTTGACCAACCTCACGCGAGCGCCGGGTTCCATCCAGAAGGAATCTGGCTGGGTCCAAGTGATGCCGTCATCAAAGTGATGGCCTTGCAAATTGATGGCTGACGTGCCCTCGTTTTCAAGCACCACCCACTCGAGCTCTGAAGACGACAGACCGGCGTATCCAAATTCGACGATGGCCAAGCCTCGGGACTCGATGTTCCACATGACCTGACTCCCAAGATCCGTTCCATCCGCCGCCGCACCAAGTGCAGGGGAGCCAGGCAGGAATTGAAAATTGTGACCGTCTGGATTCGAGAAGCGAGGGTTGGAGAAAAAGGCGCCCTCATCTTCGAGACTCTGCGAATCGTAGAGCACCACGTCCATGGTTCCAGTTGAAAGTGAATCCCAAAAAGCGGGAGAATCGACGGAGTTGGACAAAATGCTGTTTGAGATGTGGATTGTTCCTCCCCCCATTCCAGGGTTTTTCTCATATGTAGCAAGTCCAGTTTCGCAGCCATAGATGGTGGTGTGGTCTGCCTCGGCACCGCCCAGATCTTTCGCCGCAATGCCCAATGCACATTGGGTGATGATTGCCCCTTCAATCAAGGCGGTCGAACCTTGCCCAATGCTCACCCCTTTGTCAGAACACCGATGAATGAGTGTGTTCGAGATGAACGTGTTGTGGGAGCCCTCTCCGAGGTCAATTCCATCGCTGTTGGGTCCGGTAAAGTCACGCAGGATGCAATTCTGAACCACTCCGCCATCCACCACGTCGTAGTCAATGGCGTCTGTATCTGGCTGGTCATTTCCGATGAAAGTGCAACTGTCTATCCACCCGGAACCGTGCCTGACATTGATGAGGTCGCCTGTCACGTCAGAGTGAATCGTTGAGTTCACCAAAACGATGTTGCTGTGCTCCGCGTAGATGGGGTTGCTTTCATTGTGGACCACAACCATGTCTTCCATCGTGACATCGGCAAACCAAGCGGTGACAGCCGCGCGGTCGTGGACAGGATGTGGTCCTTGCGAAGCCCCTTCCACCACCACATGACGAAGGAGGTTGGGGCCAAGACTCCCGTCAAAATGGATGTGTTGCCAAGGTCCGACGTTGTTGGGGTTTGCCTTGAACACAATGGGAGAGTCAGCCGTGCCTTCTGCCTGGAGCCCGCCCTGGACCACAAATCGTGCTTCTGTGGGGAACCAGATTTCGACACCGGGGTTCAAAAAAAGGGTGGCGCTGTCCAGGACCGTGACATGGCCTGTGGCCAGGTATGGAGAGCACTCCTGCGTCAGAGTCAAATCTTCAGCCACCAAGCTGGGCAACAAGCATTCCCCGGTGGGTTCGTATCGAGCCACAAACCCCTCACTTTGATCGAGGGTGCTTGGCAGGGTGGGGGCAGTGGAAATCAAGCTTTCGTCTTCCACGAAACTCGAAAGCTCGAGGTCGAAGCTGACGTCTGAACTGGTGGGGGAGAATTGATGAACCTCCACACAAATCACATTGGGACCTGGCAACAGGTGGATTGGCCGAGAATGGTGGTTCCATTGTTCCTCGGCCACGCCGCCTGCAAAGTCCAGCGCAAACGTGTCGTGGCTGATGTCGCCGGGCGCGAGGTTGTCCCTGAACATTTCCTCTCCGTTCAGGTAGACGACCGCCCCATCGTCTCGACGAAGTTTGAAGGTGGCCAGGATGTCTTGAGCCCCGCCTTCAGGGCCTTCAAAGACCCGTCGGAAGTAGGTCGTGGGGTGCTTGTTGTCAGGATCTGTCCCGAATGACACCACCGTCGATTCGTCCCCATCGCCGTAGCCAAACTCGGCCTCTCCTGACGACCACATGGAGTCGTCGAAGCCAGGATTTCGCCAATCGCTTCCGAGGTCTGTTCCGGAGTCGTCGTATTTCCAAGTGGAAGCAGCAGGAATCCAAACTTGCCGTTCTGCAGCCGACCATCCAACAAACTCAAATCCTGGTGTGGGATGGGCTGTGAGCGTGAATTCCAATCCTTGGGCATAAGGGCCACTCCAACGGCTTCGGGGCAGCTTGAAATCATTCAGCTGAATGTGACCGGCTTCGACGGGGTCATTGGAGGTGAAAAGCTCGACCGAGGGTTCCAGGTCCATGTGATCTTCCAGATCGGCCAACATGAACGCGCTTCGCTCGAACGCGAATGTGCGCATGCGTTCGATTTCTTCTTCCCAGAATTCAACTGTGGCGATGCCATCGCCATAGCTGGAGATTGTGCCAGACCACCGTTCGACGTGGTGAGGAATCTCTTCACGAAGGCGATCGGACCAATCATCCATGAGATCTGATGTCCTCTCTGGGTGGAATGAAGTGTGCAGATGGTCTACGAATCTCTGCGCAAAAGCAGCAGCAAAGCCTTCGTTTTCGAGCGCATGCCTGATCCAGGTTCGCGCATAGTCGTAGCCGTTGTTTTGAGGCTGAGTAAAATCGTCAATGTCGTCATTCAGCGCCCCAGAAAAGCCGCGGTCAAGGTCTGTGAATCCAAACTGCCACTTGCCGTTGTCGTGCGCCTTCCAGAGCACCACATTGTGGCCCCAACTGCGGTTGCTGGTCCATATTTCAGTGGCCCAGTAGTCTGCGAAATTGGTCATGTCCACAACTGCCGCCAGCGCGTCAAAATTTTCCTGGACAGAGAGGTCCTGGTTGAACAGAGAATCCATCGTTTGGAACGCGTCGCTGCTGCCTTCTTCCACGATGCCATCGTCGTTGATCAGGTCAAATGTGCCGGACTCCAGGTTGTGGTTTTCCTCAACGTAATCGCCGTCCATCCGGGATCGGATGTTGTGGATGCCCATGTACTCCCCATTGATGAACACTATGCTTGGTCGAAATCCTTGATGGTCCACCTGCGCGTTTCCTTGTGGGAGGTGTTGACAGAATCCATCACACATCAGCGTGCTTGCCCAGTCGGACCCGCTTGCGCGAAGCACAAAGCTGTCGAATTGGGCACGGTCCCGGTCGTGGAACAAGGGGTAGTCGAGCTTCCCATTCCCGTAGGCATTCCGGAAGTAGATGCCCAGCATCTTTTGTGGAAGCACCCAGCTGTTTTGTCCGTTGATGCGAATGCCCGCTCGTTCGTTGAACACGGCTTCGTTGTTTCCATCGTTTTCAAAGAACTCGACGTTCACCGGCCACTCCCATTCAGGTTTGAAATTTTGAACGTAGATGCCTGTGTCCGGGTCCCAGAAGTGGTCAGGATCAGAGACCAAGGAAACCACGGGCAGCGGGCGCTCAACAAGGGTGCTGTCGAAAAAGTAGCTGTGCGTCAAAACCGGTCCTGGAATCCAGCCTTCTTCGATGACACGAGCACGAATGAAGGTGGTGGTGTCGAGAGGAATGGGCTGGGTGTACACGGGGTCCATCGAGGTGGGGGCTCGACCATCTGTGGTGAAATGAATGTTCCCGCCGAGGCTGGACATGGTCAGGCTGAGGATGTTGCTCTTGAAGCCCCCCTGCTCGGAGAAGGAGGGCACTCCAAGTGTCACGCCCAGGTAGGGCTGGCTTGCGTTGTTGCTTTCGCCAGGGGTAGGGCTCTCAAACCAACCCCATGTTGAAGAACCATCGACGTTTCTGCCTTGGCTGACGTTGGTGGTTTGAGCTTGGAATTGAAACGCATCCACCAAACTGAGGTCAGGTTGGTGAAGGGCAATTTCCTCACCGCCTCCGCTCAATTTGAAATTCGTGTGCAAGGCTTCCTGTGCAACATCTTGTCCGTCGCACCAAATGATGACATGCCCTCCGGCAGGGACGATGACGTTGGAGGGGATGCTCCACTTGTTGGGGACGCTCAAGTCATCTGTCAGGAACCATCCGGCGAGTTCGATGTCGCTGTTGGAAGTATTGTACAGCTCCACCCAGTCGCCCGAATTGCCAAAATCCGGATCTTCCACTCCGTTTGAGTTGGATGCCAAGAACTCATTCAGGACCACTTGTCCCGACATCGCTGAGGCGGTCGCGAACCCCGCAAGAATGACGCATAAACTTCGGCAAATCATGGCAGGTTGAGGTCGAGAGTCGGACAAGTCAATGCAGGAAAAGCAGGGAGGATGTGCCCCAGAAAAATATCACACAACGCGGCAAGTTAATAGACCCTGAGTTGCTTTTTCCGACGCTCTAACCACTTCTTACAATCGAATTACCCCACCAAATCGGGGTTGATGGTGTTCGGCTTCTGTCCTGCTGGGTCCAATTAGTGAAAAACAAACTTTTGCCTAAAAATGATTTTGCCTTCGCTCTCAACGGTTACGATGTGAAAACCGGACTTGTGTCCCACTGAAAAGGTTCCACAATCGTTGTCTGCGACAAAACTCATCAATCGAGACCCTTTCGAGTCATAAAGCCGTGCTTGAGCTCCTAGTGGTACACCGCACATCAAAAGGCTGTTGGTGGTTTGTTGAATTTCAATGCCATGAGAAGCCAAAGCAACCAGGCCGGTGTTTGAGTCCTCTTCGAAGGATGCCAACCATGTAACGGTATCTTGGTGCAATTCGTTCGTTTCAATCAGTAGCTGAATTGTACCTGAACCCGGGATGCCATTCGGATAGACGTGGCAATTCAAGTATTGCTGACTGTTTGCCGGAAATGCACTTGTCGATTGAGTTACCCCGATGGGATAACAATTTGGAAAGCAAAATGAATACTCCCATCCGTCAGGAATTTGGACATCAAGGACATTCCAACCCACTTCGACTGATGTAAGGGCATTGTAGTAGGTGTTCACGGCAACATCATTGTCACTCGTATACCCTACGATGTACAATGTGTCATTGTTGATCGTGTGTGTTTGACCCAATGCTGGAATGGCGAACAACAGGCACCAAAACAAAAGAGGAAAAATCTTCATTTCTAATTATTCAAGGGCGATTGATTCCGCCCAACCTAGGAAAGAATCGTCGGTCAAGGAATTCAGAAAGTCCTTGAGATTTTCTTTTTGGGTCTCGGTAAGTGACAAAGAACCAATTTCTGCAGCCTTGTTTGGGTGAGAGGACCCTCCTGATTGGTAATGATCCATGACGTCGTCAAGGGTTGCAAGACTTCCGTCAAACATGTAGGGAGCTGTGACTCCAACATTTCGCAAACTCGGCACTTTGAAGTAGCTTGGTCCATGTCATGGCTCAAAAAACCATCAACCCGACACTTGACGATAGGACTAGGCTCTTGCCAAATGTTCATTGCAGGGTGTCTCGAATTCTTGGCAGGAGATACTGCTATGGTGGATTCGTTGCAATTGAAAAGCGTGTTCCT
>CAZKGY010000082.1:0-6906 GCA_964552305.1 uncultured Comamonadaceae bacterium | reverse complement strand
GCTTGGGGGAACCCAGGACAACGGTTCGTTGTTCATCCCAGGCGATGGCTACTTCCTGAGCGACGAGCAAGCCGTGGAAGTGAATGGAGGTGACGGTTTCGACTGCGGCATCAGCATGGTCACCGAAGCAGAAGGCTACGACTACGCGTGGTTCGCCGCGTCGCAGAATGGCGGCCTCGTCCGAGGCACCCTCGGCCCTGGAGACGTCAACAACCAAGGCGATTTCTACGACGGTGCGATCAGCGAATTGATCAACGACGAAGGCGAAATCGGCGGGTTCTACACCTGCACGCGTCTCTTCGAAAACTTCGACGACGAGTACAGCCAAGGCGAGATCATTTTGATCAATGCCTTCGGGCAGGACACCACGGGAGGAACCTTCGAACTCCAAACGGCCAACCAAAACTTGCCCTTCACGTTCACCATGGGTGAAAACGAGACGTTGCACTTCTGGGAAGAGCTTTCCCGTCCAGAACGCATTTTGGACGAGCCTTTGACGGAAGACCCCGACTACTTCTGGTTGGATCCTCAGCAGGCTGTGGCCGAATTCATTTGCGAAGCGTACGTGGACACCTTGGGGGTGGATTCCCAGATGTTCGTGGAGCCAGTGGTCATTGACACCTTCCTCATCATTGACGGCGAGGAGTTCCCCGTCACGATTGAAACGGGAGACTTCGACACGACCTACAGCGAGCCGTTCTTCGTGATTGAAGAAGGCGAAATCTGCGACACGATGTACGTGCACGCTGCAGACACGTTGTACAACATTCCTGAGCGGATCAAGGTCCAAGACAAGTACTCCACCATGTTCGTGTTGGGCCTAAGGGGCACCGAAGGCATTTGGATGACACGCGAAGCGTTGAACTTCAACGCGGCGTCAAATTGGTTGCGTCTCACGAATGCACCTGGGGGTGGTGGGACCAAAGCCATCGAATTCGTGGAGCAGGACAGCGAGGACACGGATGTGGTGGGAGACGTGATGTTTGTCACTGGCTGGAACGGGCAGGTGACCCGCATCTCGGGATTGCGCGACGCCTACAGCCAGGCCGACATCGACAACGGTGCCCTGACCGTGACGAACATTTTGTCCAGTGCGGGCGCAGCGGTGACAGGCTTGAGCATCGACCCCAACGACCCCAACCACGTGGTGGTGACGGTGGGTGGTTACGGCACGTCGTCGAACGGCAAGGTTCGCGAGACGTTCAACGCGTTGGCACCCAACCCCTCTTGGAGCAACATTTGGTCCTCTGCAGGTTTCAACAGCATGCCTTGCTACGACGTCGTGATTGACGCGGAAGACCCAACGGGCAACACCATTGTGGTCGGCAGCGAGTTTGGCGTGTTCGTCACGCAGGATGGCGGCGACAGCTGGACCATCAGCAACGAGGGCATGTCGACGGAATACGACGCCCTCGCGGCGCCTGTCTTCGATTTGAAGCAGCAATTCCGCGCATCCAACCAGTGGAGCAACATCACCAACTCCGGCGCCATTTACGCAGGCACCCACGGACGAGGCATCTTCGTGAGCGGCATTGCCACGTCGGTGGATGAGGAAGTGGTGGAAGAGGTCAAGGAAACGTGGAACGTCTTCCCGAACCCTGTGACCAACGGCTCACTCAACTTGCCCACCATGGGCCACAACGGCAACGCCATCACCGAAGTGTACGACCTCACTGGTCGTCGTTGGATGCAGCGCAGCCAAAACGTGGCAGGCATGACCCAAACGGCAATCGACGTGAGCGCGTTGCCTGCAGGCCACTACGTGGTTCGCATGGTGACGGGCGAAACAACTCGCGCCGCGAAGTTTGTGGTGCGCTAAGCCAAGCAGACAGAACAACCCATCGAAAGCGGAGGCCCCATGGCCTCCGTTTTTGTTGGTGATCGGAAAAGAAGGGGGAGTCAGTCGTGGTGAATCAGGCGGGCCTCGCCGTCGGAGATGGCGACGGACGTGTGATGCTTGATCCAATCCCCTGCGTTGAGGTAGCGAGAGGCGCCATCGCTCAGCGTGTGGTCAATGGGAAGGTGTCGATGCCCAAAGACGAAGACGTCTGCCGTTTCGAGTTGGTGCTCGCAATACTGGACCAGGTGTTCTTGCTCGGGCGAGGTCCACGGGCCCTCGCTTTGCTGGCGGCTTTTGGCCGACCAGGCATGTGCCAAACCAATGCCCAGGTTGGGGTGGAGCCACGAGAAGGCCTTTTGGCACGCCCGCGATTGGAACACGCGTTTGATCGCTTTGTAGCCTTGGTCGCCCGCGCCCAAACCGTCTCCGTGTCCCAGCATGCACGTCAAGCCGTCGAAGGTTCGCACAATGGGATCACGATGGACCGTGACGCCAAGCTCTTCTTCGAGGTAGCCAAAGGTCCACAAGTCGTGGTTGCCAACGTGGTAATGGACGGGCAGGCCGCCGTCGACCAATTCGGCGATGGCGCCGAGCAAGCGCGTTCCCCCTTTGGGCACAGCCTTGTTGTACTCGAACCAAAAATCGAAAAGGTCACCCAAGAGGTGAATTTCGGTGGCGGCCATCCCTGCCGCGAACCCTTCGCCCCGTGCCGCATCACGCATCCACTGAACAAACCTTCGCTCCCGGAGGTGCGAATCCCTGAGATTGGGCACGCCCAGATGCAAGTCCGACGCCAAATGGACGTGGGACGCCATCACTTCTCGAAAATGCCCCTCAGCGCGGATTCAACGCCACCCCCACGCAGGTGGGTGGCCAAGATGGAGCCATCGCGGTCGATGAGCATGGTGTGCGGGATGCTGCTGATCCCGTATTCCCGCGCTGCGGCGTTGCGCCAGCCCGCGAGGTCGCTGACGTGGTTGGGCCAAGCGAGCTGGTCTTGTTCGATGGCGGCCTTCCACCGGTTGACGTCGCTGTCGAGGGAGACCGAGAACACTTCAAATCCTTGGTCCTTGTACTTCTGGTAAGCCCTGACCACGTTGGGATTCTCGCGGCGGCAAGGACCACACCACGACGCCCAAAAGTCCAGCAACACCACCTTGCCACGGAGGGCACTCAAGGAGCGCTCGTTGCCGTCAGGGTCGTTCATCACGATGTCTGGGGCCATGTCGCCTTGGCTGAACTTGGCGTTCTTGCTTGATTTCTTGGACTGGGCGTTCAGGTCCAGCTTCCTTGGACGGTTTGCGCGGGTGTGCAGCTCGCGGATCACTCCGTAGAAGTAGGAGTCACCGTAGTCTGCCTTCAAACCGTCAAGCACCTCCTTGAACAAGTCCTTGTGCTCCTTGGGGTCCAAGCCTTCGAGCGCACTGAGGGAAGCCGGGTGCGTCTTGTTGGCGTTGACGAAGGCCAAACCCAGAGCCTCCATGCTGTCCCTTTTGGCGGCCATCTCCTCCTTCAGGGCCTGCTTGTCGTTGGCTGAACCGATTCGGGCACGGCGCTCCAAGTCCTTCATGCGACGTTGAAGTGGCATCGCGCTGTCGTAGTACTCCTTGGCCACGACGGAGCCAGGCGATCCGTTGATTTGGGCGTCGATCAGGTAGTTGTTGCCTTCGAAGGCCTTCGCCGTGACGTGGACGCCTTCCGTGCTGTCGGCAATGAGTACGAGTGGGTAGCTCTTGGCAACCAGCAACTGGTGGTAGCCCATTTTGAGGGCGTTGTCAGGCGTGAGAGAAAAGGAGCCGTCTTCGGCCAACGTGGTGCGTCCCACGTTGATGAGGTTCTTGTTTTTGAAGGTTCGGAGCACCACCTCGTCGCCTGCTTCCAGGCCGGTGATTTGGCCTGAAATCGTGCCGGGTGTTCCTTGGGTTCCGCCTCCTTCACAGCCTGCAAGCAACAGAAAGCCCACCGCGCATGCGGCCAAGGTCGTCTTCATGAATCTCATCGGGGGTGTCATTTGACCCCTAAGGTAAGGACCGCGCCCATGAATCGAGCCACGCATTCAGCCGCGCCTCATCGTTCCAGCGCAGGCCCATGGGGGCTTCCCAGCACGTCCATCCCGGAAGCTTGTCGAGCAGAGGCTTCAGTCGCACCGCGTCTTTGCTGCACACAAGCAATGCTCGAATGCCGTGGGTTTCGCCCCACTGCCGCCACGCGAGGACGTCCGCTTCGCTGAAGGCATGGTGGTCGGGGTAGTGGGCGACGCCTGCGACGTCATGGCCGCCAAGCGATCGCACCAGCCGTTGGGGATTGGCGATGCCAGTGACCAACAAGGCAGGTCCTGCCTCGTCTTGCATTCCATGCAAGCGCTTCAACGGTTCAAGGACCACCGTCGTGGCGCCTATCGTTTTTTCGTTGGGCCCCAAATCCACGCCACGTTGGGTGGCCACGATGGCGTCGGCTTGGAACAACCGACGAGGGAGGTCTCGCCATGGTCCGGCAGGCACGAGGGAGCCCAGCCCGAGACGTGGCACGGCCCGTGAGACCAAGGCCACGCTGGCGTGGGGACGCAGCTTCCGATGCTGCAGGCCGTCGTCCAGCACAACGACCTTGAGTTCGGGTTTGTCGTGGCGCATCTTGCGTAGCCCTGCCAAACGATCGGTGCACACGGCCACGGGGATGGTCGGTGTGTGGGCTTGCATCATCCATGGCTCGTCGCCCACGTCCGTCCATCCTGTGGCGTCGGCAACCCAAGCGAAGGACGACGCCGAACGTCGGCCGTACCCTCGGCTCAAGATGCCCACGCGGCCTTCCCCCAGCCTGGCCTCCAGCCGATTCGCCAAATCCATGACGTGGGGCGTTTTGCCGGTGCCTCCCAACTCCATGTTGCCCACCACCAGGGTCGGGATGAGAGACCGCTCGCTCCGCAGCAGACCCCAATTGTACAGCGCATGCCTGGTGGCCAAGATGGCGTACCAAAGGGCGGACAACGGCACGAACCATGGCCCCATCCACGGATGCAGGCGTGGGCCTTGAGGGTGACCAGACGCGCCGTCCTTGGCGCCGGGAAACTGGGTGGGAAACTGTACCTTCGGGTTCATGGAGAACGCCTTGAAGGTACGGGACATTGCGGCTTGCTTGGAAGCGTGGGCGCCCCGTCAACACGCCGAGTCCTACGACAACGTGGGCTTGCTGGTCGGGTCAATGGATGCCACGGTCACCCAGGTCATGGTGAGTTTGGACTGCACCGAAGCGGTGGTGGAAGAAGCAGTTGAGGCGGGTTGCCAAATGGTTGTCAGTCACCATCCGCTCATCTTCAAAGGGTTGAAGCGGTTGACTGGGAGCAACGAGGTGGAGCGGACGGCCATGCTCGCTTTGCGTCACAACGTCGCGCTGTACGCGATTCACACCAATTTGGACAACGTGAAATCTGGGGTCAATTGGACGTTGGCCACGTCGGTGGGCTGCAACCCCCATTCGTTGTCCATCCTGCGCCCCATGGGTGCAGACCTCGAAAAGTGGACCGTCTTCGTGCCGCACGCCCATGTGGATTCGGTGCGAACCGCCATGGCCGATGCAGGAGCAGGCCACATCGGGCGGTACGAACAGTGCAGCTTCTCGACGCAAGGGGAGGGCACGTTCCGCGCACAAGAGGGAGCGAATCCGTTTGTGGGCGCCATTGGCGAGCTTCACCGTGAACCGGAATCCCGCCTGGAAATGGTGGTGCCGGGCGACCATTCGGCGGCGGTGTTCCGCGCCATGTCCGCGGCGCACCCCTACGAGGAAGTGGCCTACGACCGCGTGTTGCTGCAGCAACGCCGCAACGACTTGGGTGCGGGGATGTTGGGGGAGCTGGACGCGGCGATGCCGTGGGAGGCGTTTGCGGACCACGTCAAAGAGACGCTGGGTTGTGGCGCGATCAAGCACACGGCGCCGGTGAAGGACATGGTGAAGCGCGTGGCCGTCTGCGGAGGGTCTGGGGCGTTCTTGATTGCAGACGCCAAGCGTGCTGGCGCAGACGTGTACATCACCTCGGACGTCAAATACCACGAGTATTTTGGGGCCGATGGCCAAATCCAGCTGCTTGACGTGGGTCATTATGAGAGCGAATGGCAAACCAGCGGGCTGATTTCCAACAAAATCAAAGAGATTTTCCCTAATTTTGCGGTCCGTTTGTCCCAAACCAGGACCAACCCCGTTTCATTTCGCTGAACCCATTCCAAGACCGCATGGCCAAGAAAAAGACCACCAGCACCGCAGAGGACAAGTTGCGCGCGTTGTTTGACCTTCAGATCATTGACAGCCGCATCGACCGATTGAGGGTCGTGCGAGGAGAGCTGCCTTTGGAAGTGCAAGACTTGGAAGACGAGCTCGAAGGACTGCGTGCGCGCCTCGAACGCATGGAGGACGACAACGACACGGTGAACCAGCGCATCACGGCTTACCAGATTCAAATCAAGGACAGCCAAGCGTTGATTGAGAAGTACACCGAGCAGCAGAACAACGTTCGCAACAACCGCGAATTCGAATCGCTCTCGAAGGAAATCGAGTACCAGACCTTGGAAATTGAGCTTTGCGAGAAGCGCATCCGCGAATGCAAGGCCCAGTTGGAGCAAAAGGCTGAAGGCTTGGAAGGAACGCGCGAGCGCTTCAACCAGCGTCAGGCGGACCTCGAGGCCAAGCAGGCCGAGCTCGAGGCCATCATTGCCGAAACGCAAGCAGAGGAGGACCTCCTCCAAACGCACAGCGACAAGATGGCAGGCAAAATCGACGAGCGCCTTGTGACGTCGTACCGCCGCATCCGTGGCGCAGCGAAAAATGGCTTGGCCGTGGTGCCGATTGAGCGTCAGGCAAGTGCTGGGTCATTCATCAAGATTCCGCCCCAGCGTCAGATCGACATCGCCCAGCGCAAGCGCATCATCGTGGACGAGCACAGCGGCCGCATCCTGGTCGACAAGGAACTCGCGGACGAGGAGTTGGATCGCATGAACGCGCTCCTCGACAAGGAGCTCGCGAAGCTGAAGAAGTAAGCGAAGGATTATCCCACAAAAAACCCGCCAAACGGCGGGTTT
>CAZKGY010000081.1:0-6910 GCA_964552305.1 uncultured Comamonadaceae bacterium | reverse complement strand
GAGTCCAAAGCGGCCGATTTACTCGCCTGAGTCTTGGTGACTCTTCCTTTGCGGATGAGCTGCTGGATAGTAGGCATCGTCTAGGTTTGACGTTAATCTATGGGCATAAAAAAATCTCTCCCCAAATTCTAAAGGGGGTGCAAAAGTAGGTGATTCTTGCGAAAAAACAAGGGTGTTGGCGTGTTTTTTCTGGCGATTTCTCCAACGCTCCCAACCGTGGGCCCATTTGCCCACTTCGTCCACTTTTTCTCTGCCGTCACGTCCCACTGCGTACCTTCGAAGGGTGAATTTTCTCCACGACTTGAACGACGCCCAACGCGAAGCTGCAGGGCACATCGATGGCCCCATGATGGTCATCGCGGGAGCCGGTTCTGGCAAAACAAGGGTGTTGACCTACCGAATCGCACACTTGATGCAGCAGGGAGTGGATCCGTTTTCCATTTTGTCCCTCACCTTCACCAACAAGGCGGCGCGCGAGATGAAGGCCCGAATCGGGCAACTGGTCGGAGAACACGAAGCCCGCAACCTTTGGATGGGCACCTTCCACAGCATCTTCGCCAGGATCCTCCGCATGGAGTGCGAGCGCATCAACTACCCGAGGAACTTCACGATCTACGACACCCAGGACAGCCGCAGTCTTTTGAAGGACATCATCAAAGGCATGGGGTTGGACGACAAAACGTACAAGCCGGCCAGCGTCCAATCGCGCATCAGCAACGCCAAGAACAACCTGATCGACGCCAGGGCCTACGCCGAGCACATGGAGATTCGTTCCGAAGACCAACAGGCTGGACGCCCCATGCTCGCAGACATCTACGCACAATACGAGGTGCGTTGCTTCCGAGCAGGCGCGATGGACTTCGACGACTTGCTCTACAAGATGAATGTCTTGCTTCGCGACTTTCCCGATTTGCTGAGCAAGTACCAGCACCGATTCCGATACCTCCTCGTGGACGAGTACCAGGACACCAACTTCGCCCAGTACTTGATCATCAAGCAGCTGGGGGCCGTGCACGAAAACGTATGCGTGGTGGGTGACGATGCCCAAAGCATCTACGGGTTCCGTGGCGCCAACATCCAGAACATCCTCAACTTCAAGAACGACTACCCCGACGCGAAGTTATTCAAGTTGGAACAGAACTACCGCTCGACGTCCCACATCGTCCGCGCGGCCAATTCCATCATCGCCAACAACAAAGACCAAATCCCCAAGGAAGTTTGGACCCAAAACGACCAAGGCGAAAAAATCAGGGTCTTTCGCGCCACGAGTGACAACGACGAAGGCCGGTTCGTGGCCAACAAGATCTTCGAGGTGCGCGGCCACGACGGTTGCCACTACAAGGACTTCGCGATCCTGTACCGTACCAATGCCCAAAGCCGTGCGTTCGAGGAAAGCCTGCGCAAGCTGAATGTGCCCTACCGCATTTACGGAGGGCTGTCTTTTTACCAGCGCAAGGAAGTCAAAGATTTGCTGGCCTACTTCCGCTTGACCATCAACCCCCAAGACGACGAAAGTTTCAAGCGGGTGGTGAACTACCCTGCCAGGGGCATCGGCAAAACGACCATGGACAAGCTCATTGCGGCGGCAGGCCAAAACGAGCGGAGCCTCTGGGATACCCTCCACCCTGCCGATGGCATGCCACCAGCCAACTTGAAGGGATCCCCATGGAAGAAGTTGCAGGACTTTGTCGGGATGATTGAAGCCTTCGCCGCCGAAGCCGCCACGAGCAACGCGCACCAACTGGGCCTGGCCATTGCCAAGCGATCCGGCATTGTGCATGCCTTGTACTCGGACAAGACCCCTGAGGGGGTGGCGCGCTACGACAACGTGCAAGAACTGCTCAACGCCTTGCAAGGCTTTGTCGAAGCACCCGCCAACGAAGAAGACCAATCGCTGTCAGACTTCCTTCTCGACGTCGCCCTCCTCACGGACGCCGACAACGAAGACGAAAACGAAGACACCGTGAGCCTCATGACGGTGCATGCCTCCAAAGGTCTGGAGTTCCGCCATGTGCATATCGTGGGATTGGAAGAACAGCTGTTCCCGTCCCAAATGGCCATGGAAAGCCGAAGCGAATTGGAGGAAGAGCGCCGGCTGTTCTACGTGGCCCTGACCCGCGCCGAAACGACTTGCACGTTGAGCTATGCCTTGACCAGGTTCAAGTGGGGTCAACTCATGCAAGGCGAGCCGAGCCGTTTCCTCGAAGAAATCGACGAGGCTTGCGTGGTGCATCCGCAGCATGCCCCGTCCTCCCGAGGCCCGGTGGATTTCTCCCAAGCCCGGTCCCGTTTCCAACGCATGCCAAGCGGCAAGGAGCCGAGGTCGTTTGGCCGATCGGTGGCGCCGCCACAAGCACCCCCCAAACCCAACAAAGCGGGAACCTGGGCGAGCATGAAGGAAGCGGCCAAGGCTCCTCCCAAGCCCTCCGAAGGAACTGCCAACGACGCCGTGGTCGTCGTGGGCGACACGGTCATGCACGCCAAATTTGGCAAGGGCAAGGTGGTCCAATTGGAAGGTTCCGCCCCCAACGAGAAGGCCACCGTGTTCTTCCCTTCCGTGGGTCAAAAACAACTCCTTTTGAAATTCGCCAAACTTGACGTCATCGGATGACACGCCTGTTCCCATGCTTCCTGATTGCCTTCTCACTGGCTGCTTGCCGACCAGAGAACCAAAACGAATGGCTTTTCCAAATCGAAACCGCTTCATGGCTCGACGAGAATGCACCGGTTGCCGGCGTCGAGGTGGTTCTGGAAGAACAGCGGCTCAACAATGGGGTGCTCAATGCCTTCTACACCGAGGTGGATGAAGGGGTCACGGACAACAATGGCCAACTGACCCTATCAACCTCACGTGGCAATGTCCTATCCATCCGACTTCACTTGACGAAAGAAGGGTGCTTTGAGGAATTTGTGTTGTTCAACCCGGAGACGCTGACCACAGGCTCGGACGGCAATGTGGCCAAGGTGGGCATCATGCCTGCATGCGAGGTGAATGCGACCATCCATCATGCGAACAACCCCTGCATGGAGGACAACCTCATCCATCGTTGGATTCCTCGAGACCTCCCGGGAACTGAGGAAAACGTTCGCTGGAGTTGCGGCACCGACTGGCAAGCCCTCGAACCAGGCGCCTCCACCAACCAATTGTGCACCATCACGGGCGATACCTGGTTGGCGTATCAATTGATTTGGACGTGTCAAGGCGCAGACAGCGTGCGGCTTGATTCAACATGGTGTCCCGCGGGTGAATCCCTTTCGCTGGTGCTTGAGTGATCACTTCAGCCAAGCAGGAAGCTTGAAGGGTGCGACCTGGTAAAGCGTCCGACGTCGATCCTCGTCGTCTTTCTCACGAACCACGACGGGTCGTTTCAGTTCAGCCCACCCCCAGGCATTGAGGTCGCTGAGCAGCCTGGACCGCTTGCTCCGTTTGGTTTCCTCGGAAGACACCGCATCCAACGACAGCAGTTCGTCCATCTGTTGGGTGTCCACCGTTTGGCCTTGCGCCCGATGAAGCGCCCTCAAGGTCTCCAGCAAGTGGCCAAATTCGGCTTCGCGGGATTCAACACCACCCTCGCGTCCCTTTCCTCCCCGACGCGAAGAGCCAAGGAAGTAGCCGGCCACGAAAAAGGCCAAGGAAGCGACAACGGCGGTCATATCACAATGATATTTCGTTTTTCAGCAAAAACACTTGCCTGCCAGCATTTTATTTCAACATGCAGGCTGGGGTTCCACAACACCGGTGGGGCAAGGAGTGCCCCTACCTTTGAACCATGATTCAACGCCTCTCCGCCCTGCTCATGCTCGCCAGCCTCGCAGGCCACCTCGCTGCCCAGGAACACCCCCCACTTCCCAAACATCACGCAGACTGGGAAATGGCCGAATGGTTTGCCCGCCCAGAATCTGAAAGGCCCTTGGTGGTCCAGCGCGGCATTCCCACGCCTCCTCCGGGAGACAACATCCGCACCTCCGCGGAATGGGAAGAAATCGAGGCCATCACCATCACCTGGCAAGGGTTCCCATGCATCCTGAAGCAAATCACGGCCGCATCCGTCGAAGAGTGCCAGGTCATCATCTTCAGCGAGAACGTCAACCAAACCACCAACTACCTCACGGGCAACTCCTGCGGGGGACCTGTGAACATGGACAACGTGGACGTGGTGGACGCCGAATCCAACAGCATTTGGATCCGTGATTACGGGGCCAACACCGTGTACACCAACCACAACGACGGCAGGGTCTTGGTCGACTGGTTGTACAACCGGAACAGGCCCGAGGACGACGCCATTCCAGACGCCCTCGCCGAACACATGGGGCTTGACCTCTACAGCACCATTGAATCCCCCGGCGATTTGATGAACACCGGCGGCAACTGGATGAGTGACGGATTCGGCACAGCCTTTGCCTCTGAGCTCATCCTGGAGGAAAACAGCGGTGGGTCCACCTGGTGGACAGAGTATCCCGACCACACCGAGGAGGAAATTGACCAAATCGTGGAGGCCTACCACGGCATTGACACCTACGTCAAAATGGACATCCTGCCCTACGACGGCATCCACCACATCGACATGCACATGAAGCTGTTGGACGAGTCCACACTCTTGGTGTCGGAGTACCCCGCTGGCGTGGCCGATGGCCCTCAAATTGAAGCCAACCTGCAATATGTGTTGAGCAACTTCACCACGAAGTGGGGTACGCCTTTTGACGTGGTTCGTGTCCCCAGCCCTCCCCAACAAGGAGGTGGGTACCCCAACCAGAATGGCGACTACCTCACCTACAGCAACGCCACGTTTGTGAACAACACCATCTTGTTGCCCACCTACTACACCCAATACGACACCACTGCGATTCGCATTTGGGAAGAAGCAATGCCGGGCTACAACGTCGTCGGCATCGATTGCGATTCTGGGAACGACAACATCATCTCCTTGAGCGGAGCCATCCATTGCATCACACACACCGTGGGCGTGGAAGATCCGCTCATGATCAGCCATTTGCCCTTGGACGACACCGAAGACACGACCAATGGATACGCCGTGAGCGCGGAACTCAGTCATCGTTCTGGCATCGCCAACGCCACCCTCAGCTGGGCCTTGAGCCCGGACGGTCCATGGACCGACGTGGCCATGACGGAAGCCTCTTCCAACGCGTTGTCCTCCGAATACGTGGCGGACATCCCTGCCCAACCTTCAGGCACCAAGGTGCACTACTTTGTCTCGGCGGAAGCGAACAGCGGAAAAACGGGCGCCCGCCCCATGCCAGCGCCCGCAGGTTGGTGGTCGTTCCATGTCCTTGGAGAGACGAACAGCCTCGACGATGTGGCCGCCAACACCCCGTGGCAGGCGTTGTACCCCAACCCCGCCCGAGCCATCACCTGCCTCGAGTTGAACCTACCCCAGGCGACGGCTTGTCAAATCACCTTGCACAACGCCTTCGGCCAGCAAACCTTGCTTCTGCACGACGGAACGCTGAACCGTGGCGTGCAGCGGGTCTTTCTCAACGCTGCAGAATTGGCCTCGGGACCGTACTTCGTGACGTTGACCACGGCACAAGGCACCCGTTGGACCGAGCGACTGATGGTGGAGTAAGGGTCGGCAGAGACCACCCAACCACAAAAAAAGCGCGCCCCGATGGGCGCGCTTTTTTCATGCAAGTCCTGCAACTCAGTCGCGGCGTCCCAACAGACGCAAGAGGAACAAGAACAGGTTCAAGAAGTCCAAGTACAAGGAAGTCGCGCCGAGGAGCGCCAACTTCGTGGGAGAAACCGCGCCGTACTCCACCCCTGCCGCAATGCGCTTCAGACGCTGGGTGTCGTACGCCACCAACCCCGTGAAGATGAGCACACCCACCGCGCTGATCACGAAGTCAAGCATGGAGCTCTTCATCCACCAATTGACCAAGCTGGCGAGGATGATGCCGATCAATCCCATGAACAGCAAGCTGCCCATGCGGGACAAATCCACGTTGGTGGTGTATCCCGCAATTGCCATGATCGCGAAGGTTCCTGCCGTGATCAGGAACACCTGGGTCAAGCTACCCATGGAATACACGTAGAAGATGCCCCCGAGGCTCAGCCCCATCGTACCGGCAAATGCAAGGAAAATCAAGGCGAGAGACGTCACGCTCAACCGCTGCAACCCAAAGTTCATGACCATCAAGAACGCGAAGGGCGCCAAAAGCAAGACCCAACGCCCCATGCCCTGCATGACGGTGAGGTAAAGTTCGCTGGCCGCTGCGTAGTACGCCGCCGCCGCGGTGACCGCCAATCCTGCGACCATCCATGTGAAGACGGTGGACATGAACGACGAGACCGAGGTGCCCTCGAGCACGCCCGATTCGTTGAATTGCGGCTGGGCGCCGCCAAAGATCTTGGGTGGTTGTTCCATGGACCAAAGATGCACGCTGTCGCGCCATCGCACCGCCACCTTGACCAAAATTCACACTTTGGCCTGAGGCGACAAACCCTTATTCCCCTCCGTAGTAGTCGGCGTAGTTGTTCTCGGTCTCGTAGAGACGGATATGGTGGAGGTGGCAACCTCGGTCTGCGATGGGGCCCTCGAGTTCCTCCCAAATGGCGATGATCAGAATCTCCGTCGACGTGCGCTTTCCCTTCATGAACGGCACATCGATGTTCAGGTTCCTGTGATCCAATGGCTCCTCGACATGTTCCTTGATGATGTCTTTGAGGTCCTTCAGGTTCATGCAGTATCCCGTGTCCTCGGCAGGAACACCTTTCACTGTCACGTGCAACTCGTAGTTGTGGCCATGCCAATTGGGGTTGGCGCATTTGCCGAACACTTCGAGGTTTTTGGCCTCGTCCCATTCGTCATTCCACAATTTGTGGGCAGCATTGAATCGGGCGCGGCGGGTGACGTAAACGTTCTTCATGGCTAGGATAACCGCGCAAAGGTAG
>CAZKGY010000080.1:0-6937 GCA_964552305.1 uncultured Comamonadaceae bacterium | reverse complement strand
ACGCGATTTTGACTATAAGGGCCACTGCGTGCCCCAAGACGCCTGTCAGGCCGAATCCCCTCAGGCGTAACGTCAGTCGGCGGCGCAGAGGTCGCCGTAGCCAGAGAGCAAGTCGAGCAAATCCAAGGTGCCGATGAATCCATCGGCGTTGATGTCTGCAGGACAAGAGTCCACAGGCGGGCCAAACGTGCAGGTCCCGTTGTCCCACGCCGCAGCAGGGTCGTAGTTCTCTGCATCCGGGAAGGTGCATCCCGCGCAAGACTCCCATTCGCATGACCCGTCGTCCTTCAAAGCAGAAGGGCTGTAGTTGCACGCCAGCACGTACATGCACCCGGCACACGAGTTGAAGTCGCACGAACCATCGTCTTCCACGGCCAAGGCGTCGTAGTTGCAAGCCGACGGGTACATGCATCCAGGACCGGGGACGTCCAGTTCCGGTTCGGGACCAAACAGCCCGGTGGATGACGCATACGTTGTCGCCATGAACCACGGCACTTCCCCCACAGCGATGGCCCCGTGGTAAGGCACTGCCTCCAAACGTGGATCGGTTGCCATGTAATGCGCCGACACCGTGGCGTTGCTCAATGGATGCAAATCCAACCCATCGACCAGCTGTCCGTCCACGATGGAAAAATCGGCGTCGACCAACATCGTCTCCACCTTGCATGTGCTGTCGGCGAGGAGCTCGTTGAATGCCGCCTGGTTGTTGTAGTTGCCGTTGTAACGCCCCAACTCGATGCCTTCCTCACCTCCATCGCTGCCTGCAAATCGCCAGTTCCGGACGCGCAAGATCTGCCATTGCGTCATGGCGGGATATCCGTCGCAACTGAAGTAATGCTGGATTTCAGCCCCTGCGTCAGACATGCCGTGGGCGATGCTGTTTTGCCAATCGCCACCCGGAAGGCTGTGATAACTTACGGCTTGAGGCGCGCCATTGGTCACCAGCGTCATGTTGTGCACGACCGGCTTGGTGTGTGGTTCTTCCCCAAGGTCCACGTTGAATTCCTCCACGTCGTCCCCTTCCACGTCAAACAAGAAAGCACTGCCTGGCGGATTGGTCGGTTGTGCAATCAGGGTGTCTTGGATCCCGACCAAGAATTGGGCCATGCCCTGCCACCCTTGGTCGCATTCGTAGGCGTCCTCGGAGTGGAAGGCTGACAAGATGTGACGAAGCTCCACCATGCCACCAAACACATGCAAGCCATCGTCGGCAGAAGACAAGCACTCCACGTGTTCAACCACCGTCTCGGACCCACACGCATTCAACTGGAGCAAGTCGGTTTCGTTGCCATTGCCAAATTGATTCCAGCCAAGGTTGGTGCTTCCGTGTCGAATCGACAAATGCCTGAGGACAGCCGAAGCATTGATTGAATCCGCGTTGCCGCCGTACACGTGGCGATCCTGACCACTCACGTCCACGATGCCCTCCGCACGGTCTTCCCCGGTCCCAATGCCGGTCGTGAAGAATGGCGCCGTGGCAAAGGTTTGCTCCAAGCTCAAGGTGTTCAGTTGGGCCTCTCCGCAAACCACAATGCCACCCCACTTGCCGCGAACGTCTAGGCCCGTGGTCCCGTCCATGGGGTCGCCCAAAAAGCTGAATTGGATGGGGCACGTCGCGGTGCCATCGGCCTCCAAGAACCCACCCCGTGCCACCACGAGGGCACCTGGATAGGTGTCGTACGTGACATCACGCACCGCGCCAAATCCTGTGACGTTGTCCACTTCGGTGCGTCCCTCGCCTTCCATGCCCAGCACCACCGTACCCGGATCGATGCGCAAGGTGTCGCCCTGATTGACAAAGACCTGTTCCGTCAGGACGTACAAATGGGCGCAATCCCATTGGGCCGTGCCCACCCCATTGCCATCGTTGTCCGACACCCAGACGGTGTCGCGCGCGGCAACCTCGGGACATCCGCATGCGGATCCGTTGGACAAGATGCCCGTTTGGGCATGGGTCGGAAGGCTCGCCACGCCGAAAATGGCGGCGAAGGCGGTGTACCAAAGGCGTCGATGCATGGTCGTGTCCATCAAGTGCTGGTTCGTCTGAATCTTTAAGTTACATAAAAATCATCGCACAACGCAAATTGTTGACAACCAAGCAGAACTTCCAGTGCACTGGACTCCAGATCAATCCTCGCCCAACCATTCCAACGACGTGGCCAATCGAGGCGTGGCCCAGTGATCAAACCCATCTCCCTCTCTAGCCGTGATGAACAACGCGTCCACCTCTTCCCCTTGCAATTGAATCCACTCCTTTCCTGCGTCCGGCCCCATCACCATGCAAGCCGTGGCCAAACCGTCAGCCAAGGCGGCAGTCGGCGCCATCACCGTGGCACTCAAAAGCCCGTGCGTCACTGGGCGACCGGTCCTGGGATCGATGGTGTGCGAAATCGTTTGGCCATTGACCACACGCACCTTCCGGTAATTGCCGCTCGTGCACACGGCCCTGTCTTCCACTGCCACGATGGCCTGCAAGGTCCGGCCCTCTGCTTGCGGACGATCCACGGCAATCCGCCAGGGCTCCCCTTGGGCGTTCGTGCCCACGCAACGAACCTCTCCCCCCAACTCCACCATGGCATGGCGCACGCCTTCGCGTTGAAGCGCCTCCAGCATCAAGTCCACCGTGTAGCCTTGGGCAATGGCGTTGAAATCCAATCGACCACGTCCGTCTCGCTTCAACAAGGCAAATCCCTTGGGCTCAGAACGTTCGGTTTGAAAGACCGACCCATTCAAGCCCACGAACATGCGAACGCTGTCAACTTGCTGCTGGGTCACTTGGTCCACGTGCTCGCCGCGGAACCCCCACAGACGCATCCATGGCTCCACGGTTACGTCAAAGGCCCCGTTGGATTGCCGATGCAGCGCATTCGACTGGTCCCACATGGCCTGCCAAATCCCCGCAGAGTCTGGGATCACCAACCGCCCCGCATCCATGCCATTCACTTGCGTCAGCCACGAATCGGACCGCCAGGCGTTCATCGCCACATCCACGGCTTCAATGGGCCCTTCCACCACCGACGAGGCAAGGCCTTGTTTCGCAAGGTACTTGACCGTGTAGGTCGTTCCTTGGGCTTCGCCATGGAACACCTGGACATGCTCTTGGGTGGGCGTTTCGCCACAACCAAAGGCAACAAAGGCCCCTGCAACCGCAAGGACCTTCGTGAATCGGAGGGTCAGCAACTTAGCCACCGAAGTCGTCAAAGCTGACATTTTCGGGTGGCACGCCCCAGTCGTCGCACATCTTGAGGACGGCCTGGTTCATCATCGGCGGACCGCAGAAGTAGAACTCGATGTCTTCAGGCGCTTCGTGGTCCTTCAAGTGGTGGTCAATCACCGCGTTGTGCACGAATCCCAAGAATCCGTCACCTTCGTCGTTGACGTCCTTCTTCTCGTTCCAGTTGTCGCCTTCCGCAGGTTCCGAGAGAACCAAGTGGAACTTGAAGTTGGGGAACTCCTTTTCGATGGCTCGGAAATCATCCACGTAGAACAGCTCACGCTTGGAACGCCCCCCGTAGAAGAACGTCACTTTCCGTCCCGTCTTCAGGGTGTGGAACAAATGGAACAGGTGCGAGCGCATCGGCGCCATGCCTGCCCCTCCACCGATGTACACCATTTCGGCGTCGGTTTCCTTGATGAAGAACTCGCCGTAAGGACCTGAGATCGTCACCTTGTCGCCCGGCTTTTGGTCGAACACAAACGACGAACAAATGCCAGGGTTCACTTGCATCCAGCTGTTTCGTGCACGATCCCATGGGGGTGTCGCAATCCGGATGTTGAGCATCACGATGTTCCCTTCGGCGGGGTGGTTGGCCATGGAGTACGCGCGCACAATCGGCTCGTCGTTCACCATTTTCAGGTCCCACAGCCCAAACTTGTCCCACTCCGATTGGAAGGTGTTCGGATCGGGGTGATGGTCGGGGTGTGCTGTGATGTCGATGTTCTTGTACTCCACCGTCGTGGTAGGAACGTCCACCTGGATGTATCCACCGGCTTCGAAGTCGAGCGTCTCGCCCTCGGGCAAACGGACCACAAACTCCTTGATGAACGAAGCCACGTTGTAGTTGGACACGACTTCGCACTCCCACTTCTTGATGCCGAACACCTCTTCAGGAACCTGGATGTCCATGTCTTCCTTCACCTTCACTTGGCAGCCCAGGCGCCAGTTGTCGGCGATCTCTTTGCGAGAGAAGTGCGGCGTTTCTGTGGGCAGGATGGAACCTCCGCCCGTGTTCACCTGGCAACGGCATTGCACGCACGTGCCCCCTCCACCACAAGCCGAAGGAAGGAACACCCCGTTGTTGCCCAAGGTGGTCAACAGCGTCGAACCACCATCCACCTCAAGCGTTTGCTCGCCATTGATGGTGATTTTGAGTTTCCCCGAAGGAGAGAGCTTGGCCTTCACAAACAGCAGCAGGCTCACGAGCATCAAGATGACCGTGAGAAAGAAGGCTATGGTCAGTAACAGCGTCGTAGTCATGTCCCGTCAAATTTCAATGCCCATGAAGCTCATGAACGCGAGGCCCATGAGTCCAGTGATGATGAACGTGATGCCCAAACCGCGGAGGGGGGCTGGCACGTGTGAATAGCGAATTTTCTCTCGGATCGCAGCGATGGCGACAATGGCAAGCCACCATCCCACGCCGCTGCCCAATCCGAAGACCGTGGCCTCCCCGATGCTGGGGTACTGGCGGTCCTGCATGAACAACGCCCCACCAAGGATGGAGCAGTTCACGGCGATGAGCGGCAAGAAGATGCCGAGGGCGCCGTACAGCGCCGGCGCAAACTTCTCGACGATCATTTCAACGAGCTGCACCATCGACGCAATGACCGCGATGAACATGATGAAGCTGAGGAAGCTCAAGTCGACCCCCGCGTAGCTCGGGTTCAACCAGGTCAATGCCCCCTCCTTCAGCACGTAGTTCTCGAGCAAGTAATTGATGGGCACGGTGATGCCCAGCACGAAGATGACTGCCAAGCCGAGGCCGTTGGCGGTCTTGACAGTCTTGGACACCGCGAGGTACGAACACATGCCCAAGAAGTAGGCGAAAATCATGTTTTCGATGAAGATGCCCTTGACAAAAATGCTTAGGTATTCCATGGCTTAGTTTTCTTCAATGAGCGCCTGGTTGCGGCTGCGTTGGATCCAAATGATGAGGCCCACCACGACCAAGGCCATCGGAGGCAAAATCATCAAGTTGTTGTTTTCGTAGAAGCCCCCGTTGGTGATGAACCAGTCGGCAGGCAGGAACTTCACCTGGCCCATGCCTGGGAGGGAAATGGCGCCGCTTCCGAAGATTTCACGGACCACCGAGACCACCAAGAGAATCCAGGCATAGCCCATGGCGTTGCCAATGGCGTCGAGCAACGACGGCCCGGGCTTGTTGCCCAAGGCAAATGCCTCGAGGCGCCCCATGATGATGCAGTTGGTGATGATCAACCCAACAAACACCGAGAGCTTCTCGCTGATGTCCGGCTGGAACGCCTTCAACACTTGGTCCACGATGATGACCAGCGAGGCCACGACCACAAGTTGGACGATGATGCGGATGCGGTCTGGCACCAAATTGCGAAGCAGCGAAATGATGACGTTGCCACCGATCATCACAAAGAGCACAGAGAGGCTCATGATGACGGCTTGCTGGAGCTGAACCGTGATGGCCAGCGCCGAGCAAATGCCCAACACTTGAACCGTGATGGGGTTGCTGTCGTCCAAAGGGTCTTTGAGGAGTTTGCGGTTCTTCTTGCTGAACAAGCTCTCACGCTTGGTCTCGACCGCGGTGTTCGTATCGGTGCTCATCGTTCGGCGCGTTGGGATGCGTTGTTGAAATACTTGAGGTAAATGCCCATGGTCCGGTTGAGCATCTCGTCCACCCCCTTCGAGGTGATGGTGCCACCGGTGATGCCATCCACGCTGTGCTCGTCGGTCACAGCACCGCCCTTCAGCACTTCAAAGTACGTGGGGCCGACTTCGGCCAAGGTTTTGCCCTCAAACTTCACGGTGAAGAAATCCTCCTTGATTTCGGCACCCAGTCCAGGCGTTTCCGTCTTGTGGTCAAACTTGGCGCCGTAGATGGTTTGCATGTCGCCCTCAAGCGCCACGTAGCCCCAAATTGGCCCCCACAGTCCGGAGCCCACCATGGGCACCACGAAGTAGGTCTCCCCTTCCTTTTGGCATTCAAACACCGGGAAGTTCAAGTCGCCCGCGTTGCCCCAAGCCAAATCTCCCTTGGCGGGTTTGTGGGCGCGGTAGTCCTTTTTGATGTCGATGTTGAAAGGGTCCGCAGCGTCCGAGGCATTCACGTCGCCGGTCTTGACTTCCACTTGGCGTCCTGAGGCGTCGATGGAAATCCGTGACGTGACGTACTCAGCAAACAGCGCCTTGGCGTTGTCTCGTTGAGAATCCACCTTGATGGCACCGAGGATGTCCATCATCTTTTTGTCGGCTGCATTGGCCTGTTGACGCGGCTTCAGCGAGATCGCCGTGGCGGCAAGGGCAGCGCCCACCACCACCACCATCACAATGGCAAAGCCAAAGGTGTAGCCGGTTCCGTTTTTGTTGATCGCCATGGTGCGTTGGTTTGATCGTTGATTTTATGCCGTGGCCACATTGAGTCGCTTCTCGCGACGCTTCACGTTGCCTTCAATGACGTAGTGGTCGATGAGTGGGGCCATGACGTTCATGAACAAAATCGCCATCATCACCCCTTCTGGGTAAGCGGGATTGAACACGCGAATCATGATGCTAAAGAGCCCGCCAAAGAAGCCGTACCACAGCTTGCCTGTGTTCGTTTGGGCCGCGCTGACAGGGTCCGTGGCCATGAACACCATGCCAAACATGAACCCGCCCATCACCACTTGGTGGATGGGGCTGATAGTCATGTAGGCGTTGGCGCCAATCAGGTTGAACAAGAAGCCCATCACGAGTCCACCTCCTAAG
>CAZKGY010000079.1:0-6952 GCA_964552305.1 uncultured Comamonadaceae bacterium | reverse complement strand
CACAAACCCGCTGCCGTTGATGTCCGCCGGGCAATCGTCGGTGAATGTGCAGGTGCCGTCGTCTTCGGTCGCCGACGCGTCGTAGTTGTCTGCGTTGGAGTAGGTGCATCCCGCTGAGACGCAAGACGTGAACTCACATGAGTCGTCGTTTGCCGTGGCATTGGCGTTGTAGTTGCACGCGCAGCTGTCCGTGCAACCAGGAATTTCCAGGGCAGACTCGAGGCTGTAGGTGGTCACGGTGCCCGTTTCATGGTTCGCCACAAGGATGGCGTCGTAGCCTTCGTTCACCCCTGTTATGAGGGTGTTGCCGGTGATGTCCTTGGACAACCAAATCACCCCTTCTGCACCCAAGTCACCGATGTCGCAGGTGCCTCCCGATTCGTCGGCGAAGTTGCGGTGGGAAGCGTAGGCTTGGTAGATGGCATTCACCGACGGTGAGCCTAGGTTTTCCAGCTTGAAGATGACCGCGCCCCCCATTTGTTCGAGGGTGACAACCACGTGCGGGATTTCTTTCAAGTATCCAAACGCAATGCCCTGAGGCTCCGGTCCACGCTGCGTCGAGGCCTCATCGGCGGTGCCGTTGAGGGCCGTGGTGGAGTTGGCGTAGTCCGGCAACAGGTTCGCCAGTGCTGCTTCGATGTCAGAGCCGCTGTCGTATATCAGCGTCGGCGCGCTGCCCGGCGTGGTGACGTCCCAAATCGAGAACGACCGGGAGCCGTACACGTACACGTAGTCGGAGGGGTCGCCCGTGGCACCCACGCCGTAGGCCGGGTCAACCTCAAGGCCATTGTAATCGTCCGCCGCGCCCGTTGTGTTCAGCACCGTGATGGCCTCCTCGCCCAAGGCATTGAGGCGCGGCGCGCCTTCGTTGGCGGTGAGCATCCATGTTTTGGTGCCTGCTTCGATGATCTCCACATGGTCGGGCTGTCTCCAGCCCAACACGCTGGCCACAGGGGACTCCAAGACCGCCTGGCCGTCGTTTTTGCCATCGAAGCCCTCTCCAGAGGCCATGTCTCGAGTGCCGAGGCCGTACGCCCCAGTCACTCCGTCGGCGCCGGTCTCCACAACGTCCAGGTCGATTTCAATCACGAGGTTGTTGACCTGGCAGTTGACCAACGCCCGCTTGCTGTCCGGTGTGATGCCCACCTCAGAAGGTTCGAGCATTTGGGCCAGGGAAGCACTCACTCCCCCGTAATCCAGGCGCGCATCGAGCCCATCCACGGCTGTCAAGGTCGTCAACGGCACGTAGTGGCTGGTGATGCCAGACATGTCGGCCGTAGGAATTCCGTCGGACGAGGTGTCAATCGTGAACGACGACACGTCGATGCACGTCACCGATCCGTTGGGGTCGGTAGCGTCCCATTGTCCCCTTCCTGCGCTTGCCACCACAAGCCACTTGCCGTCGTCGCTGAAGGACAGTCCCTGAGGGTCTGGCCCTGTCCCCACGTAACCCGTCAGAGGGTCGAGCAACGCCCCATCGGTGTCGTAAAGCCCGACGTAGCCCGTGTCTGCGAGGGCCGCGGTATCCATCCAGGCCACTGCCACCATGGTTGAGCAGCAAATAAAGGTGTCTGGACCAGCGACATTCCAGACATCTACATCTGTGGGAACGAAGCCGATGGATGGTGGGGTGATTTCTAAAGAGGCACCCCCCACGGTCGAGGTGGGATTTTTGAGGTCACCGTACCCGAGGATGCGGACAATTTGGTTGGCTTCGTCGACGACAAAGGCCCTTTGGCCGTAGTTGCAAAAAGCCAGCTCCGACGCCCTTTGGCCACAGGGCGCAGGCTGACTGGTCGCCAAGGCAAGCGGAGCACCCGGCGCACCGGGAACTGGCGCAAACGACTCCAAGGCCGTTGAGCAGCACGAGGCCTCGTAGAATTCGATGCATTCGTAGTCCTCACAGAACAGGGCTGCGGCGACGATGGAATAGTTTGGCGCATTGACGTCGTCGCATTCCGCAGGGAGTTCGAGTTCGTCGCACACGCCATCGCCATCTGAGTCGAGGTGGCACTCCCCAGTGACCGCGTCCACAGCCACTCCAATGGTGGCGTTCAAGTTCCACGCACTTTCAAACGAGGGAGACTCGTTTTCTTCGATCACCTCCCAGACGGCGGGGTATTCTCCGTTGCCGTTGCCTCGCAAGGTCCATGCCGCGCGCACCAACTGGTGCTGTTCTACTGCCCGGGGTACGCCGCCCAATTCTAGGGATCCCAGGGTTTGCCCTGGCACTCCCAGGCGGTCCAGCAACGTGCCATTGACGGTCAGCAATTCCACTGTTTCGATGTCGTCGGCTTCGAGTCCCTGCGGCAACGGGATGGCCGTGGCCAATGAGCAGCAGGTCTCAGGGGTGACAGGTATGGGCTGCACAGCCTGAAAGCCATTGATGCCGGTGAAGTTCAGCACGCCACCCACGAGCGATTGGGGGTTGGGGTTGAAGATGCTGATTTCGACTTGGTCTTTGTCAAACCACCCGGAATAAGTGGCGATGAAAGGCACCAAGATGTCTTGGACGTACGGGAGGTCCAAGAAGGGGTTTTCCACGTCAACCAGCGCCAAGCCTTCGGGGATGCAGGAGTCGTACTCGCATGTATTGTCGTCGAGTGTGGCTTCTGGATTGAAGTTGCACGCACTGGCATCGGTGCAGCCGTAGCAGGCATACAGGCACGTTCCGTTGTCGATGGTTGCGTTGGGGGCAAAGTTGCATGCGTCAGGGTTGGTGCATCCAGCGCAGGATTCGAAATCGCACGATCCGTCGTCGTCGGTGGTGCCGGGGGTGAAGTTGCACGCGTCTGGGTAGGTGCATCCAGCGAGGGTGGCATTGAGGCAAAAGTCGTCGGACACGTCGAAGGCAAATTCGCCTCCTTCAACAAGAACTTCGTTGTTGGAAGACAGCACGAATGCACCGCTTCCAAAATCGCAGCACAACCCATCGCCGTACTCATCGTACACAGAGAAGGTATAGCACCCTGCTGGCAGACAAAAGGTGGTGTCATAAGACACATTGTCCTGTGAGTAGGGCCCTCCGGCTACTACAACATCACCGTTTTGGTCAACTACCGCCCAAGTGGTTTCATAAGGGTAGTTGTCCGTCAACACCGACACGTCGACCAAGGGTGCATCAAACAGACATGAACCGTCATCCAAGGAGGCGTTTGGATTGAAGTTGCAAGCATTGGGGTAGGTGCAACCGCCACACGAGGAGAATTCGCAAGACCCGTCGTCTTCAAATGCGTTGGGGTTGAAGTTGCATGCTTCGGCCACCGTACATCCTAGGCAAGTTCCGCCTTGGATATCCACCGTCAAAAAGTCGAACGCCAAATCTCCTTGAGCACTCCCCACATTCACACCCCATTGACCTGAAACGAGCCAATTCTCCTCGAAGTTGGACAAGTCCCCAAAGTTGATGACGAACGAGTTGCTTGTGCTTTGGGTGGATTGAAACTCAGAAAACCCCGCGCAGTTGGAATCGGTGCATGCGCAAGAAGGTATCAGATTGGAAAGCAAACTGGCATCGGTAGAGGGGTGATGCAACACCAACGTTGCGTTGGGCATGGCCAATTCAAAGAGCAGCCATTCAGGCATGACGGGCGCCGGTCCGGAAAAGGTCACCTTCAGTCCAAAAAACCCAATGCCTGCGACGTCGACGGACTGCGCATTGGCCGAGTCAAACCCACTGCATCCACCTCCGACAACGAATGGGCTGTAGAATTGGGTGTTGGGGGAGCCTTGCCAGACAAATTCGGCGCCGTCGGTCACGCACACTTGTGCTTCAGAGACAACGGTGGCGCACCAAAGTGCGCCGAACAGCATGGCTAGGTGACGGAACGTTCTCATCGTCAAAGGGTTTTCACCCTAAAATATAGCACATAACCGAGCGAAAATCAACCTTTCGCGCCCAAGACGCCCCTGGCGATGGCTTGCCTTAGAATTTCTGTGTCGGCCGGCTTGACGAGGACCTCATCCAGGCCCGCGGCCAACGCCTCGTCGTGCGTCGATGTTTCCGCGTCTGCGGTCAAGGCCACGATTGAGACGTGCTTGCCCCCTGATTTTTGAATCAAGCGACGGATTTGCCGGGTGGCTTCCATGCCATCCATGACGGGCATTTGCAAGTCCATCAAGATGAAATCCGGGTGGTGCTGGCGCCACTGTTCAACCGCTTCCTGACCGTGGATGGCGGAGATGACCTTGTGCCCCAACATTTCGACTTGCTTTTTCGCCACCATCAAATTCATGGCGTTGTCGTCGACGATAAGCACGCGCAATCCTTGGGGGTCGGCGAGGTGGCCGGAGTTGGACGGGGTTGCCGAGGAAGTTTCGGGGGCATCGGAAGGGGTGATGGCAAGGTTCAGGGTGAACTTCGATCCCACGCCTTCGGTGCTTTGCACTTGAAGTTCCCCACCGTGCAACGTGGCCAGCTTTTTGACAATCGCCAGGCCAAGCCCGGTGCCTTGGTCGGCGGCCGTGTTCTTGGGGTTCACCAAGACTTGTTCGAATGGGTCTGTGATTCGGGCCAAATGGTCGGCAGCGATGCCAATCCCAGAATCTTCTACGTCGATGATCCAGCGCTCAGCTTGGGCAGAGGGCCTTGTGCTGAGCGTGATGGTACCGCGTTGTGTGAACTTGACGGCGTTGTCAAGGAGGTTGTTGACCATTTGAGAGACCCAATGTCTGTCGCCATTGACCCAAGCCTCTTCAGCAGGGGGGCAAACCACTTCCACGACGTTCCCTCTGGCCTTGGCCTGATCGGCGAAGGTTTCCGCGAGGCGGTGCATGAGCTCGTGGACGTTGAACGTGGACGACTTCATGGCTGCCTTCGCGTCTTCCAGGCTCTCCAAGCTCAGGATGTCGTTGACCAAGCTCAACAGCTGTTTGCCAGAGTACTGCATGTACTTGAGCTGCTTGACTTGGTCGTCGCTTGGTTCGGACTTCAACATGAGTTCGTTGAGCCCCATGATGGCGTTGAGGGGCGTGCGGATTTCGTGGCTCATCACCGACAGGAAGTCGGTCTTTGCCCGTTCTGCCTTCTCGGCTCGGGAGCGTGCTTGTTCCAACTCGGTCACGTCCGAGGCATACATGTTCACGTAGCCCAGGTCTGGGTAGGGCAGAAGGTTGACCTGGTAGATCCTTGATCGATGGTGCAGTGAGGAGGCAAGGGGTTGATTCTTGGTCAGGGCCTCTCTGGCACGCTCGACGATGTCCAAAAATTGCAGGGGTTTGCCCACTGTGGCATGCACACCAAAATGCGCCTTCGCGCTGTCGTTGGTCAACAAGACACCGCCATCTTCCTTGATTCGCATCACGGGGCCTGGGCTTTGCTCGTAGACTTGGGCAAACTCCGAAATCTTCTTTTCGCTGAGGGTGCGACCGAGCTTTTGGCCACAAATGTTGGCCACGTTTTGGACGATTCTTTTGTGTTCAGGTTGGAAGAATCGAGCTTTCTGATGCCCACAAACGATGACCCCAATCACCCTCGCATCGCACACGATTGGCACCGCCATCAGACTTTCACACCCAAACGCATCTAGGTCGAATCGGCCGTCTTTCGCTGCGGAATCAATGGTTTCCAAGTTTCCACTGAGCCCCACTGCCCCAATCAACCCTTCTTGAAGAGGAATGGCAGTCGGTTGATGCTGACGACGGGCAAGGTCTTGGCCCTTGACTTGCATGGTCTTTTGTATCCACACTCGTTCGTCTTCGGCGAGCAGGTACATTTCACAGCGGTCAAAGTGGAGTTGGGAGATGGTTTTTGCGGTAATGTCCCACAGGATGTCGTCGGCTGTGGTGCTCCGAAAAATGCTGCGTGAGAAGTACTCCACGACCTGGATTTGCTTGGTCATGTTTTTCAGCTCACCTGCCATTGGTTTGAGCTTCTGACGCGACCACACCACGATTCCAATCAAAGCCATAAACCCGAGCGCAATCCACTCCCACGGCGTTCTGGAACTCCTGTTGGTAAACAAGTACTGCTCGATGGGTGGCAAGAGTAGTTGGTTCTTTTGCGCTTGAACGTCAGGTTTGAAGTCTTCGTAAAGACGCACGTGTTCATCCAGGTCAATGGCGTGGGTGACCACTGCGTCACTCACGACAAACAAGCTGTCTTCCTTCAAGAGCCAGCCGTAGAGGCCTCTTTTGTCCCCAAAGGGCAATTCGTGGTCTCGCTGAAGCTGGATAAACTCCCAAGTTTCCTTGTGGATGAGGGTTGTTGTTTTTGTGTCGTGCTCAACGAAAATGACCCAATTTTTGGATTCTACGACACCCGCAGGAGGTTGCCATCCGAAGGCTTCTTGGTTGATGTCTTTGAAATGCTCAAAAACGGAACTTGAGTCAATGTCAGGGTCAGGGACTTTCCAAATCTGAAAGGGTCTCAAAGAGCGGGTCAATTTGGAGTCGAGTCGATCGAGCTTTTTCGAAGGGGGGTCGTTGGGTTCGTCCAACGCATGGGCGTTGGCGAAATAGTAGAAAGCACGTTCCTTTTCATTCCGCCAAACACCGTGAATCACATTCGGTGGCTCTTTGCCTGAGTTGATGAGTGCAGCAGAAGCCTTGGAAAAATCTGCGAATTCGACCCCTTTGCGTGGGTTGTTGTAATACCAATTCCTGTGGTAACGGAAGTTCCCGTACCCACCAATCATGAAGAACTTGTCACGGTACACTGCAGGAAAGGTTCCGTTGGTAATGCCATCGAGACCTGAAAGGCTGATGTCCTCCATGGTGCTGAGGTCGTGTACGAGCCAGCTCATATGACCATCGAGAAACAGAAATCCTTTTTCGTCCAAGGCATGCCTTTTGAAGACGAAGAACTTCTTGCCCCTTGCATACCACGGATCATAGCCAGTGGGGTACTGCTCTTCGCCCGTTTGATCCGCAAAGGAAAGACGGGCATACTCAGGATTTTGTTCCAAGATCAAATCTCGGATATCGTAAATCTCCCCTGAATTGAAACGCTTCT
>CAZKGY010000078.1:0-7018 GCA_964552305.1 uncultured Comamonadaceae bacterium | reverse complement strand
TTTGTTGTGGATGTTTTGGCACAACGTGCTGGCGCTTTTCATCCTCAGGCGCGCCGACGATTGGCAACGCGAGGTCATGACGGTCATTGGCGCCATCGAGGCGTTCCTCTCGGTCATGCTCTTGGGGATTTACTTCGGCGATTTTCAACTCGGCCTCGACCCCTTCTTGCTCATCCGCGAGGCGCCTTCCAACATTGGACTGCCTTGGACAGGCAAGCTAGACTACCTTTCTACAGTTCCGCAGTTTGCTGATGGACAAGGGCTTAACCCCCTCCTTCAGAACTATTGGATGACCATCCACCCCCCGACCTTGTTCCTCGGGTTTGCCGCGTGCAGCGTGCCGTTCGCCTACGCGGTGGGCGCCCTGTGGCGCAGGGATTTGACAGGATGGATCAAGCCGGCCCTGCCCTGGTCGTTTTTCGCCGTAGGCATCTTGGGTGCTGGTATTTTGATGGGTGGCGCTTGGGCCTACGAAGCCTTGAGTTTCGGCGGGTTTTGGGCCTGGGACCCGGTGGAAAACAGCTCCCTCGTGCCGTGGATGGTGCTGGTTGCAGGGGCGCACTTGTTGCTGATCAACCGCAACCGAAAGACACCCACTGCCTTGTTTTCGACGCTGTACCTGCCGATTCTTTCGTTTCTGCTGGTGCTGTATTCCACGTTCTTGACCAAGAGTGGCATCCTGGGCGACACCTCGGTGCACAGCTTCGTGGACAGCGGCATCCTCCCGCAACTGTTGGTCTACCTGTTGAGTTTCGTGGCGTTGGGTCACCTGTTGCTCCTCGAGTCTCTGGACGAGCGCAAGGTGTTCGGGGGCCTGGCCCTTGCCACGCTGGCTGTGGTCGCCCTCGGTGAGCCTGCGCTGGGAATCATGGGCTTTTTGCTCGTGATGGCCGTGGCTGCCATCCGGGCCTTCCGACGCGAGTTGAAGGGCGCCGACGAAGAAGACGCGCTGTGGTCCAGGGAATTTTGGATGTTCGTGGGCTCGCTCCTGCTCGTCCTTGGGGCCGTCCACATCACCTGGCAGACAAGCGTGCCAGTCATCAACCACTTCCTGGAGCCGTTCTCCGGGTTGTTGGCGGCTGCTGAAGGATGGACCGGTTGGGCCTTCTTGGGCGATTTGGCCAACCATGATTTGGCTCCTGGAACCGACCTGGATCAAACCTACCACCTGGTTCAAGTGCCATTGGCGGTTCTGATCTTCTTGATGATTGGCTTGGCGCAGTGGCTGAGGTACAAGTCGTCGGACATTCGCGTCGTCCTCGGCAAGGTGGCGCGATCGCTGGTGGCCGCGGCTGCAGTGACAGGGGCCCTGCTTTGGTTGTACGATTTCCGTTGGCACGAGGTGCCGAGGGTCGCTTTGCTTTTTGCCACCCTTTTTGCTGCCATCAGCAACGCCGACTACATCGTCCAGATGTGGCGTGGCAAGCTGGACACCATGGGTTCGCCACTGGCGCACGTTGGCTTTGCCCTGACCATTTTTGGCGCCGTGATTTCCACGGCCCAAAAGGACATCATCTCCCAAAACCGCATTGGGGACATCTCCACGCTCAACGAAGAATTGAACAACGCCACGGACTTGCTTCTCATGCAAGGCGACACGTTGCCGATGGGGCCCTACTTCGTGTCGTACCGCGACCGTCGCAACGAGGGCATCCACGTCATGTTCGACATGGACTACATGGCACGCGAGCCCAAGCGGTATGCGGCAGGCGACCTCGTCTTCCAGGAAGGCATGCTCTGGAAGGCCATCCATGACCACGCTGCCAGCCCCACGTTCGACGAGGACGTGGAAACGCATTGGACCGTGTTGCCTTTCCCCACCGAAGCCCAAACGCAACGGGCCACACGCTGGGTCAATGGCACCGCAGGCGAACGCCTTTTCAGTCTGGCGCCCCGCATCCAACTAAACGAGCAAATGGGCAACGCCCCTGAGCCCGACACCAAGCACTTCCTGAACCGGGATTTGTACACCCACATCAAATGGGGACGCATGTCGCCCTTGGAAACGGACGAAGATGGATGGCTTGGAGGCCAGTCGCAGGAATTCGTGGTGGGAGACTCCATGTTCGTGGGTGGCATCCTGCTTACCGTGGACAGCCTACGCGCCATCCGTGACGACGAACGCCCTGAACGGGGCCTGTTGGACGACGATTTGGCCCTTGCGGCATGCCTCGGCCTGAAAAAGGGTCGCGTGGTCGAGGTCCACGACCCGCTGTACATCGTGCGGGGCAACATGAACGTGCCCGACCTGTACGAGGCTGACGGATGGGGGCTTCGGTTCCGGATTGAATCCTTCGATCCAGAAAACGAAACCGTCGAAATGACGGTTTGGGAACACGAAAGCGTCCGCAAGGACTTCGTTGTCATGCAAGCCGTCATCTTCCCTCAAATCAACTGGTTGTGGCTGGGGTGCGTGTTGATGACGCTCGGTTCGTTCCTCGCCGTTCGCATGCGCATCCGACAACGCAAAACCTCGCGCCGTGGATAACTACCGCATGGTGCTCATCGGCGCGGGTCGAGTCTCCTGCGAACTAGGTCCAGCGTGGCAACGCGACGGCCACGAGGTCTTGCACGTGGTGAGCCGTACCGAGCGGTCGGCGCGGCCCTTGGGCGAACAGCTCGGGTGTCCATGGACCACGTCGCTGTCTGACGCCGCGGGTGCATTGGCTGACGCCCAAGTCGTGGTGGTGGCCGTCACCGACGGCTTGATTGCCGAAGTGTCTGAGGGCATTTCCGCCATGGTATCCCCCAACTGCGTCATGGTCCACCTCTCGGGCGCGACTCCCCTTGACGCGGTCCGGACGCCGGGTGCCGTGGTTTGGCCCATACGCAGCTTCAATCCCAAGGCGGGTTCTGTGCCCTTGACCCACGCACCTACCGTGCTTGAAGCCTGCAGCGAGCCCTCGATGGAGGTCGCCAAGCGTCTCGCCGAAGCCTGGGAAGCCGAGGTGACGGAAGCCTCGGGCGAACAACGCGCTGCGGCACACCTTGCCGCCGCCATGGCCGACAACTTCGCCAACCACATGATTGCGGAATCGCAGGCCGTTCTGACCCAACGCGGACTCCCAAAAACGTTGTTGAGGAACCTCGTGATGGGTTTGACGCAAGGCGGATTGCACGGCGACGCCAGGGAGCGCCAAACGGGGCCTGCACAACGGGGCGACGACGCCACGCTCGACCGTCACCGTGCCCTACTCCCCGACGACGTGCGTGCCCTGTACGACGCCGTCACGGCCCACATCGTTCAACGACACCATTCATGAATTACAAGACGAAGCTCTCCAAAATCAAGCTATTCGCCTTCGACTACGACGGCGTCTTCACCAACGGCACCGTCTATTTGATGCCCGACGGAAGCATGGCCCGAACCGCTTCAGCCCGCGATGGCTTTGCGGTCCAATGGGCGGTGAAGCAGGGCTTGCAACTCGCCGTTGTCACAGGTGGCAAGGAAGAGCCGGTTCGGTGGCGCATGGAAGGACTCGGGGTCAAGGAAGTCCACCTCGGGGCGTCCGACAAGCTCGAAGCCATCCAGGCATTGGCCGATCGACTCGGGTTGAGCCTGGACGAAATCGCCTACATGGGCGACGACCTGAACGACCTCAAGGCGCTCCAAGCCGTCGGACTCAGCAGCTGCCCGTTTGACGCCGTTCCGGAAGTCAGGGAGGTGGTCGACTGGGTGGTGCCCGAGAGCGGTGGACAGGGGTGCGTGCGCAACCTCATCGAGCAAGCCATGAAACTCCGCGGATTGTGGACGAGCGAGGAGGGTCACCGTTGGTAACTCCTCCCCTTGCAATGCCACGTCTCGCACACCCCATGCCCTAACTTCGCACACTCATGGATCGCAACACGTTCACCGGGCTTGCCCTGATGTTTGCCCTTTTGCTGGGCTACCAGTGGTACATCGCCCCCACGGAGGAAGAAGTCGCCGCTTGGGAGGCCCAACAAGCCCAAACCCAAGCCCAAGAAGACAGCCTCGCCACACGGGCCACCCTCGACGCCGAGGCGGCGGCCAACGCCTTGAGCGTGCTTCAAAACGGCAACTACGCCGACTCGACGGCCATGTCCCAGGAATTGGCGCGGCGCTTCGGCCCGTTTGGGCAAGCTGTCGCAGGCCTGGATCGCGACGTGGTGCTTCGCAACAGCAAGGTTGAAGTCACCCTGAACACCCGGGGTGGCATGCCCATCTCCGCCGTCTTGCAAGACGGGTACAAGCGCTATGGAAGCGACGAGCCTGTCAGCCTTTGGGTGCCGGAACAGTCCAGCATGAACGTGGCCTGGGACGTCCCGGGCGTCGGGCGTGTGGGATTCCAAGACCTGCACTTCCGTCCAGTATCCGAAGGTCCCTCCCAGGTGGTCATGCAAGCGCAAGCGGGTCCTGGAAGGACCATTCGTTTGGTCCATCGACTGGAAGGATACCAGTTGAAAACCGACGTGCAATTCCAAGGGCTGGATCGCTTGACGGAAAGCAACCGTCGGTTCACTTGGAACGCCGTCGGCCAGCAGAACGAGAAAGGGCTTTCGTGGGAACGCCAGCACAGCGCGATATACTACCTGGAATTGGGCGAAGAGCGGGATTACCTGAGCGACGGCAAAGAAGACGAAGAAACCCTCGAAGAAGGCCTCTCGTGGCTGTCGTTCAAGCAGAACTACTTCTCGGCCCTGGTCAGCAGTCCCCAGCCCTTTGCCCCGGGCGGACGCATCGCCAACGTCCTGCCCGAGGACGACTCGACGTACGTCATGGGCTACATGGCGGACCTGCCGTACGACGGCCAACCGCTTCATTTCTACTTCGGGCCCAACGACCTGCAAGAACTGGAGGCCACGGGGCTGGACGAAGTGGGTCGCATCATCGACTACGGATGGTGGATCTTCGGTTGGGTCAACCGGAACATCATCCTGCCGATTTACGGGTTCATCGCGAACTACATTGGAAACTTGGGCCTCATCGTGTTGATCCTGACGCTTGTCATCAAAAGCGCCCTCTTCCCAATCACGTGGAAGAACTTCATGAGCTCGGCGAAGATGCGGGTCTTGCGTCCAGAGCTCAACGAAATCAACGAACGCCACGCCGAAGACGCACTCAAGCGTCAACAGGAAACCATGGAGCTCTACCGCAAGACGGGCGTGAACCCGATGGCCGGGTGCCTGCCTGCGTTGTTGCAGATGCCCATCCTGTACGCCATGTTCCGGTTCTTCCCCTCGAACATTGACCTGCGCGGCCAATCGTTCCTTTGGGCGGACGACTTGGGGGCGTACGACAGCCTGCTCGAACTCCCCTTCAGCATCCCATTCTACGGCGCCCACGTCAGTGGATTCACCTTGCTCATGGCCGCATCGATGTTTGTGTACATGCGCATGACCATGGCGAACCAAAGCATGCCTCAGCAACCGGGCATGCCTGACATGAAGACCATCCAGACGATCATGCCGTTCACGATGCTGTTCTTCTTCAATGGCTTTGCCTCGGGTTTGAGCTTGTACTACTTCATCGCCAACGTGACGTCCATCGGTCAAATGCTGACGATCAAGCGCTTCTTCATCAACGAGGACAAAATCAAGGCGCGCATCGAAGACAACCGTTCCAAGGCCAAGGATCGCACCAAGCCAAGCTTCATGGAACGCCTGCAGGAAGCCGCCAAGGAAGCGGAAAAGAAGCAAAAGGAAACCGAGCGGAAGAAGAACGAAGCCCGTTCCAAGCGCAAAAAGAAATGAGGACGCCCCTCTTCTTCCTGCTGGCCTTGGTGTTGGCGGGCGGGTGTTCCGCCCCCCAATCGGCCGTCGAGGTCAAGGTGCTCGTGGGGCTCCAACGCACGCCATGCTTCGGTCGATGCCCAGTGTACGAGTTCTCCATGTTGAACACGGGCGAAGCCACCTTGAAGGTGGGTCGTTTTTGTGAAGAAGCCTTCGGGCGCGCCATGGAGGAAGGCATGCACACCGCCAAGGTCGACCCGTCTGCCTGGCAGGAGGTGCTGGATTTGGCGGGAGAATTGCGGTTCGACACGCTTGCCAACCGTTACGACAACCCCCAGGTGACGGACCTGCCAGCCAGCGTCGTCACCATCGACGGAAAGACGGTGTTCAGCCGCTACGGGGGACCCAACTTGAACAACCTTTTCACGCGCATCGAGCAAGGCATTGGCACCACCGATTGGTCTGCCGACCCCTCCACCGCGCGCTAACTTTGAACAAAACCCTACAACCTCTCACATGAAACGATTCACCACGTTTGGAGCCATGTTGATGCTCCTGTTCTCGCAAGCCCGCGCCGACGAAGGCATGTGGCTGATGCACATGCTGCAGCGCATCAACGAAGCATCCATGCAAGAAGCAGGATTGCGCTTGAGCGCCCAAGACATTTACGACATCAACAACGCCTCCTTGAAGGACGCCATCGTGCGTTTGAACGGCGGGAGCTGCACCGCGGAGGTCATCTCCTCGCAAGGCTTGGTGTTGACCAACCACCACTGTGCCTACGGCGCCATCCAAAGCTTCAGCACGCCTGAAAACGACTACCTCACAGACGGCTTTTGGGCCAAAGCGAAGGACCAAGAAATGCACATCGAAGATTTCTACGTCAGCTTCCTCGTCCGGATCGATGACGTGACCGAGCGCGTCCTTGCGCAGGTGAACGACGAGATGCCCGAAGGCGAGCGCGCCGCAGCCGTCGCCGAAGAGCTCAAGGCCATCCAAGCCGAGTACATGGAGGCGGATCCATCGCTCAGCTACGACATGAAATCCATGTACTACGGCAACGAGTTCTACGTCTTCACGTACCGCGACTACAACGACGTGCGCCTCGTGGCTGCGCCCCCCGAAAGCGTGGGCAAGTACGGCGGCGACACCGACAACTGGATGTGGCCCCGTCACACGGGTGACTTCAGCATGGTGCGCATCTACGCCGACGCCGAGAACAACCCCGCCGACTTCAGCGACGAAAACGTTCCTTACTCCCCCAAGCGCCACTTGAAAATCAGCATGGCGGGCGTGGACCAAGGCGACTACACCATGATCATGGGCT